>CALACD010000105.1 GCA_937890445.1 uncultured Acidimicrobiia bacterium
GGGAATCGTGGTGGCGGCAATCTCGGTCGCTCGATCGGCGGGATCGTCGGTCTCGATGGCGTACGGCGGCTGATCGACATGATCGGGCAGGTAGGCCAAAATGTCGCCCAGCAGTTCGATCGCGGCGTCCTCGTCGTCGGCGATCAGGGATGCAACTCCGCTGGATCGAGCGTGCGCCGAGGCGCCTCCCAGATCGTTGGCCGAGATGGGCACGCCGGTGAACGCCTCGACCATGTGCGGGCCCGAGACGAAGGCATAGGCGTCGGCGGTGAAGATGGCCAGATCGGCCAAGCCGAGCAAGAGCGCGGGACCCGAGACCACGGGGCCGCATGCCACCATCAGGATCGGCACCGACCCGCTGGCTCGAACCAGCTCGCGGGCGGCTCGACCCCATCCGACCACCGACGCCACTCCGTCATGGATCGAGACGCCGCTCGTCGAGAGAATGCCGATGATGGGGATCTTCTTGTCACACGCCGTTCGGAAAGCGGTCTCGAGAACCTGGGCATCCTCGGGTGTCAACGCGCCTCGGTCCAGGCCTCCCACCACGCGGACCATGACCACCTGACGCCCACCGAGGTCGGTCACCCTTGCGGTGGCCTGTTTGGATGAGGCCGACCGAAGCGAGATCGACATCATCGAATCGACTCGAGGTCGGCTGCGTACAGCCCGGTCATGGCCACAGCCTCGGTCGACACCACGGAGGCGATCGTAGCCAACGTTGCCTGGGCAGCCACGGACAGCATTCCTCGACGCCGCACGGCGTGGCCCACCGTGCGGCGCTCCAGACCTTGAACGGTGAGTCGGACCCAATCGCCCCCGATCCAATCCGGCGCCGCGGTCGCCGGCACGATCGCCACTCCGAAGCCCTGGAAGGCCATGGTGGCCAACAACCGCAGCCCGTCGACGTCGAGTTTGGCCCTTGCCTCGAGACCGCGAGCCGAGAAGGCGGCATCGATGTCGCGGCGAAACGCGGTGCCGGGTGCTGCCAACAGCAGTTCTTCGGTCGCCAGGTCCTCGAGCGTGACCAGCTCCTTCGACGCAAAGCGGTGGCCAGTGGGGACGATGACCACCTTGTCCTCGGTGAAGAGCACGCCGGTTCGTATCTCCGGTTCGTCGTGGGGCAGGCCGATGAGGCCGATGTCCAGCTCGCCATCGAGCAGTCGGAGAACGATCGACGTGGTGGTGCCGTCGGCGATGACGAGGTGAACGTCCGGCGTGCGCGCTTGCACCTGATCGACGAGCAGCGGTACCAACCACCGACCGGTCGTGCCGATCACTCCCAGCTTCACGGTCCCCCGGGGTGAACCCTGCATCGAGGAGACATCGGTCTCGAGCGCAGTGAGTTCGTTCTGGATCCGGCGGACCCGGGCCAGCACGGCTTCGCCCTCGTGGGTGGTGAGGCCGGTGGCCCGATCGATCAGCGTGACGTCGAGTTCCCGCTCGAGTCGAGCCACATGGGTCGAGATGTTCGACTGCACCGTATGGGTTGCCCGGGCTGCGGCCGTGAATCCACCGTGTTCGACGACGGCGAGAAAGGCTTGAAGTTGTCGGAGGTCCATCGTTTCGAATGATCCCACAGATCGCCGGTTGCGTCTTGCGACCGCAGCAGGAGCCGAACCACGGACGGCCATCACCAGGAGAGATCGAATCTATTTCTTCTAGCTAGTAGACAGATGACCCTCTGGTTCCTATAGTCATCTCTGTCAGCGAGTCTCGGTCCCCCTCTTAGAGGCTCGCAGGCACGGCGCCCGGTCGGTCCCCCTTGTACCGGTCGCCCGCAGAAACCGGCCCCGATTCGGTGGCCGGTTTCGCATTTTTACCACTCGGTCGGTAGCGCCTGCCTGGTTCGCTGGTGCTCGCTCCGGCTCGTAGGTACGTCGATCCCGCGCGGTACGTTGGTTCCATGGTTGGTTCTGCAGCGTTCTTCGACCTCGACCGCACCTTGTTGCAGGGAGCGAGTGGGCCCATCATCTCGACCGCGTTGCGAGAGCAGGGACTACTCCGCGGTAGCCCCATTCCCGGTGAACGCGTGCTGTTCGGCATGTTCAACGCCATCGGCGAGACGCTGCCTGCGATTGCGCTCACTCGTCAGGGCGTCCGGGCTGCACAGGGGTGGCGAGTCGAGGATGTGCAGGCGGCTGGGCAGGCTGCCGCTGGGGCGCTGGTCGATGCGGTCGAGGCCTTTGCTCACGAAGTGATCGCCGATCACCGTGCTGCGGGCCAAAAGGTCGTCTTGGCAACCACGACGCCCTACGACCTGGTGAAACCCCTTGCGGATCTGATGGGGTTCGACGATGTAGTGGCCACCCGCTATCGATCGAATGGGGAGGTCTATGACGGGACGATCGACGGGGAGTTCGTCTGGTCCCGCGGCAAGTCTCGGTCCGTGCGGGCGTGGGCCCGGGCCAACGTGATCGAGCTGGCCGACAGTCATGCCTACTCCGACAGCTTCTTCGACATTCCGCTTCTCTCGCTGGTCGGTCACCCCGTGGCCGTCAACCCCGACCCTCGATTGTTCACCTATGCCGCGGTCCGGCGTTGGAAGATCCTGTGGTTCACGGCTCCTCCTGGCGTGCCCAAGCCGCTCGGCGTCGAGCCCCAGGACGTTCTGGCTCAGCTGATCCGCCCCGGTTTCCTCCCTTGGATTCGACTCGACGTCGAAGGGATCGAACACATTGCTCGGTCCGGGGCCCAGTTGCTGGCGTCGAACCATCGCAGCTACCTCGATCCACTCGCGGTGGCCCACGTAGGCGCACTCGTGGGACGACCCGTGCGGTTCCTGGCCAAGAAGGAGGTCACCGACGCCCCGGTGGTCGGGCAGATCACCAAGGCGCTCGGCGCAATTCGAGTCGACCGTTCGTCCAGCGGTGATGCTCCGATGCAGGAGGCGGCCCGAGCGCTGCGAGCCGGTGAGGTGGTTGCCGTCTTCCCCCAGGGCACCATTCCGCGGGGAGAGGCGTTCTTCGACCCCGAACTGGTCGGAAAGTTCGGTGCGGTTCGCTTGGCGCTGGACACCGGCGCCCCCATCGTGCCGATTGGTCTTTGGGGTACCGAGCGGGCGTGGCCCCGTAGCCGCAAGGTCCCGTACGTTCTGAACCTGGCCGACCCACCGACCATCTCGATTCGGATCGGCGAGCCCTATCATCCCGCTTCCGAGGATGCAGCTTCCGCCATCACGGAACTGATGGGCCGAATCGTCGAACTTCTGCCCGAGGAAGCACGGCACCGCCGAGTGCCGACCCCAGCCCAGCTGGCGGCCACGTTCCCTGGGTAAGGTAGGGCTTCCCCCAGCAGACTTCCCGCTACAGGCCTTCCCTTCCCCGCTCACGCTTCCCCCCAAAGCGCTCCTGGCGTCTACCGCTGTCGCTGACGACGGTCACTGCCGCCAGAAGCGATCGAGCTGCTGTCCGAGGGGGAAGCATGACCAACACAACGCGTCGACGAGGGCGCTCCGCTCGTTCGAGTCGAACACAGACGGCACCACCATCGGGGTTCGTCTCGGTGGATCTTCGGCTCTTGCGGCGAGGTCGGGAACGCGGTGGCGTGTTCACTCGCTCCGAGGCAGTCGCCGACGGCGTCTCGGACGGCGCTCTCGGGCGCCGACTGCAGACCGGGATGCTCACTCGAGTGCATCCAGGGGTCTACGTGATCGAACCGATTCGTACCCCCGACACCCCTCTGGCGGCGGCACTGGCTGCATGCACCGGGGCAGTCGTTTCGCACTCCACGGCCGCCGGTCTCCACGGCTTCGTCGTTCCCGAGAGCGGGGTTCATCTGACCGTTCCCAAAGGCCATCACCGTCGGCTGGCAGACGTGACCCTGCACGAATCGCGCTTGCTGGGGCCGAGTGATGTGACCACGGTGCGCGGCCTATCGGTCACCACCCCGGCCCGAACACTTCTCGACCTTTCCACGGTGGTGCGCCCGGCTCGCTTCTCGGCGTTGCTCGATCGGCAGTTGACCCAGGAGCATCCGAGCACCGATGAATTCCTGGCTGCCTTCAGCTCCTGGGCTCGCAAGGGTCGAGAAGGGAGTGCGCTTGCTCGTCGTCATCTGCCCGAGATCACCGATGGAGATCCGAGACCGCAGTCGGAACTCGAGCGCCTCGTCGATCGTCTACTGCGTTCGAGCGGGCTGATGCTTCGTCGTCAATATCGCCCTCCGTGGTACGAAGGGCGAGAGGGTATTGTCGATTTCGCGGACGTGCCGGGCCGAACGATCGTCGAGGCCGATGGTCGTCGCTGGCATGCGTCGCAGATTGCGATGGCGACGGATCGAACCCGAGATCGCTTGGCCGCAACCAATGACTGGCTGGTCGTGCGGGTCACATGGCACGAGGTCGTGCATCGTCGGCAAGAGCTCGCCGACGAGCTGGCGCAGATCGTGTGGTCCCGCCGGCGGAGGGCGGCCTGACCGTTCTGGCGTTGCCGGCCGACCTGGACGGCGGCCGGCAACGCCGGAAACGTTGAGGGTCAGCTGTTGAGGTTGCGGCGAATGACGTTGAGTGCCGATCCGGCCTTGAACCATTCGATCTGGTCCTCACTGAACGTGTGGAGACCCTGGAACTCGATGCTCTCTCCATCGACTTTGTGCAAGACGCAGTCAATGGGTCTCTCTGGCGCCAGTTCGGCGAGGCCGGTGATGGAGATCTTGTCGCCTTCGTCGATCGCCAACCAGAAGTCGGGGTCCGCGAAGGTGATCGCCAGCACACCCTGCTTCTTGAGATTGGTTTCGTGGATCCGTGCGAACGACTTGGCGAACACCGCATGGCAACCCCGGAAACGAGGCTCCATGGCCGCGTGTTCACGGCTGGAACCCTCACCGACATTCTCCTCGCCGATGAAGACCCAGTTCATGCCCTTCTCGTGAAGGCTCTTGGCGATCTCGGGGTAGGACTTGGTCTGTCCGTCCGAGGGATCGACGGCCAACTCGGTCTCGCCGGTATAGGCGTTGACGACACCGAGGTAGAGGTTGCCAGAGATGTTCTCGAGGTGCCCGCGGTATTTCAGCCATGGTCCGGCCATCGAGATGTGGTCGGTGGTGACCTTCCCCATGCCCTTGCCCAGAATCGGCAACTCGAGATAGTCGTTGCCGTCCCAGGCCGGGAAGGGGGCCAGGAGCTGGAGTCGGTCCGAGGTGGGGGACACCGCGACCACGATGTCGGACCCATCGGCTGGTGGAGCAATGAAGCCGTTCTCGCCCTCGTCGAATCCCTGCGGTGGAAGTTCGACCCCGACCGGCACAGACAGCGATACCTCTTCGCCTGCGTCGTTGGTCAAGGTGTCGTTGAGGAAGTCGAAGTCGATCCGGCCGGCCAGAGCCAGAGCCATCACGGTCTCGGGTGATGTGACGAAGGCCAGCGTTGCCGCATCTCCGTCGTTGCGTTTCGGGAAGTTGCGGTTGTAGGAGGTGACGATCACGTTGGCGACGCCCGGTTCACGTTCGTCGGAACGGTCCCATTGCCCGATGCAAGGCCCGCAGGCGTTGGCCAGGACGACGGCGCCGAGCGCTTCGAAATCGGCCAGGAGGCCGTCGCGCTCGATGGTGGCCCGAACCTGTTCCGAACCCGGCGTGATCATCAGCTGGGTCTTGACCGTGAGGCCCTTCGCTGCTGCTTCCCGGGCAATGGAGGCAGCGCGAGTGATGTCCTCGTAGGACGAGTTGGTGCAACTTCCGATGAGCGCAGCGCTGATCTCGAGGGGCCATCCCTCCCGCACCGCTTCGGGTCCGAGATCCTTGACCTCTCGGGCCAGATCGGGGGTGTGTGGCCCGTTGATGTGTGGCGTCAGGGTCGACAGGTCGATCTCGATCACCTGGTCGTAGTAGGCGGTCGGATCGGCGAGCACCTCGTCATCGGGTCGAAGGTGGTAGGCAACGGCGTTGGCGGCATCAGCGGTGGCCTCGCGGCCCGTGGCCTTCAGGTAGCGAGCCATGGCATCGTCGTAGGCGAACAGCGAGGTCGTGGCTCCGATCTCGGCTCCCATGTTGCATATCGTGGCCTTGCCGGTGGCGCTCAGGGTCTGCGCCCCCGGGCCGATGTATTCGACGATGGCCCCGGTGCCGCCCTTGACAGTGAGGATCTCGGCCACCTTCAAGATGACGTCTTTGGGCGCCGCCCAGCCACTGAGTTCGCCGGTCAGGACCACGCCGATGAGCTTGGGCCACTTCACGTTCCACGGGAAGCCGGTCATCACGTCGACCGCGTCCGCGCCGCCCACACCGATCGCGATCATGCCCAGGCCACCGCCATTGGGAGTGTGGCTGTCGGTTCCGATCATCATGCCGCCCGGGAAGGCGTAGTTCTCGAAAACGACCTGGTGGATGATGCCGCTGCCCGGTTTCCAGAAGCCACCCCCGTACTTAGCGCTGATGGACTCGAGAAAGTTGTAGACCTCTTCGTTGCTGTCGATCGCTCGCAACAGATCCTGTCGGCCGTCTACCTTTGCCTGGATCAGATGGTCACAATGGGTAGTGGTGGGAACCCGAACCTGGGTCAGACCTGCGGTGTCGAACTGGAGCCAGGCCATCTGGGCCGTTGCGTCCTGCATGGCCACGCGATCGGGGCGGAAATCGACGTAGCTCTCGCCTCGTTCGATGTCGGCGTCGGCTTGATCGAGGTGGTTGCCGAGGATCTTCTCGGCCAGGGTGAGTGGGTGTCCGAGTCGTTCCCGTAGCGCACCGATTCGCTCATCGAGGGTGCGGTACACACCCTCGATCAGTTCGATGGGGGTTTCGGGTCCAACAGGCATGGCGGTACTTCTTTCAGCAAGTCTCGGGCGGATCTGGTCGGGGCAACGCATGGGTCGAGGGCACGCACCCTCGACGAAAGTCTGATACAACTGTAATACAAGTGAGGACGATTCGCTATCAGATCATTGCCGAGAATCTACGGCAACGGGTCGCTTCGGGAGAATTCGCCGGAGGGCAGGTGCTGCCATCCGAAGCATCTCTCGTCGTGGCCTACGGAGCCAGCCGCGTCACGATTCGCAAGGCGCTCGAGGTGTTGCGTGAAGAAGGGGTGGTTGATGCCCGACAGGGGTTCGGCTGGTTCGTGGCTTCCGCTCCGATTCGTCAGCCGCTACGGGCTCTCGACACGATCGAAGCTCGCCTCGAAGCGTCGGGTCGGGTATCGAGGCGTCAGGTTCTCGACTTCACCTTCGTGGACTCTCCCCCTCACGTAGCCCAGGCCCTGGGGCCCCGAAGCTTGGAGGTCCGCCGGGTCAGCCTTGCCGATGGTCAGCCGTTCGCCCGCGTGACCGTGTGGTGTCGCGAGGATCTGGCTGCCGAGCTGTCGAGGGCAGCAGTCGAGCGATTCAGCTTTCGCGAGTTGCTCGATGTCGACTTCGGTGGCGCGACCCAGACCATCGAGGCCGGCCTGGCGGGCAGCGCCGATGCTGCGTTGCTGTGTGTCGCGGCGGAGAGTCCGGTGTTGATCGTCAAGCGCGTCACCCACGATCGGCAGCGTGTGCCGGTCCTCGTGGCCGAGCATGTCTTCCCCGGCCATCTGACCGAGTTCGTGGTCGATCTCGAGTCGGTTGGCGACATCGCCGACTCACCCTCGGGCCTTCGCTTGCTGGACGAACCTGCCTAGACACCTCGGGACCGACGAACGCCTGATCGGCGTAGGTCGATGGAACCAGTCACAGGGAAGATGTGCTCGTTGCCCGCAGTCGTTCGCGTCATTCCCGAGCCGTTGCTCAAGGAGTGGCCGACATCGACCCGATACGTCCGCATTAAGAAAACCGCCGCCATTGCCCTGGCCACTGCGCTGCTCTCGACCGGGCCCGCAGTCCTTGCCCAGGAGCCCGCCATCGAGGACGTCTCGACCGGCGATGCCGTCGTGGGCCTCGCCTCCGATCGACTCCCGGCCGTCGAGCAGGGAGTCGACGAGTGGCTTCTGATCAACTGGGTCAACACCGGCCAACTCTCGGCTCGCGAGTTCTTCGTGACCGACAACGGAAGCACCGGTCTCGAGCTCCTCTTCCCGGACTATTCCGATGACAAGTACGACATGCCGTACTTCCCGGCCGATGATCAGTACACGAGCTTGTGGTCCGATGACTCCCTGGAGACCGGTGAGATGGATCAGACCTCGCTGCGGGTGACGGCGATCTCGTCCGAGCCGGTCCTGCGCCTCAGGGTGAGCTATGTGTCGGACGTCGGGACGGCGACCCAGGATCTCGAACTACCCCTCGAGATCGCTCCCTCGACCTACGACGGCGAAGGTATGGGGATCGACGCCGGCTCCATCGGTCCTATCTCTGCGGACAGCGTGGCGTGGAAAGAGGTCGGTTTCGGCGCCCTCGCGAACGTGCGAGACGTCCAGGTTCGCGTGCTCTCCGATGCCTTCGACATCGTGTACCCGGGCGATGCGGAGTATTCGCAGCCGAGCGGAGGATCGGGCATGGCCCAGGAGACCTCCGACTACGCAGGCGTTCGTTTCGACTCCACGGGGCTGGCCCCGGGGGAGTATCCGGTCACCATCGAACTGACCTTCGTCGTCCGCGGCCAGACCATGGTCGTCAGTCAGGACACCCTCGTCGTGGTCGAGGCCGGGCCGACCGATGACGGGCCGACCGATGACGGGCCGACCGATGACGGCCCGACCGATGTGACGACCGGCTACAGCAGCATCGACAACCCGGGCGTCTGGACGGTCAACCCCTTCGGGACGGACACCGCGACCACGGGACAGTGGGAACTCGGTGGATCGGAACGGATCGTCTGGAATGGCTTCGTCACTCAGCTCGCGAGCACGCCGAGCGGCGCTGATGCGCTGTTCACCACCGGGTCCTTCACGGGCACCGTCGGTGACGACGATGTCGACGATGGCGTCACGACGATCCTGTCACCCGAGATTCAGCTCGCCGGCGGCGATGTGCAACTGTCGATGTACTACTACCTGGCCTACCTGTCGAACTCCAGCCGTGACGATTACCTGCGAGTCACCGTCATCGGTGAGGACGGCGAACAGGTGATTCTGGAGGAGCGGGGTGCTGCCTCCTACAAGGACGCTGCCTGGAAGCCCGTCACCGTCGATCTCGGTGCCTTCGCCGGGCAGACGATTCGACTGCTGGTCGAGGCTGCTGATGCCAGCGATCCAAGCCTGGTCGAGGCCGCTGTGGCCGACATCGTGATCAGCTGATCGAGCAACGAGATCACGGTCGAGGGCGGGTGTCGTAAACGCGACACCCGCCCTCGACGCGTACCTGGAAGCCGATAGTTCCTTCCGCCGTCGTGCCGCTTGGGTCGTCGAACCGGGGGTCGGCACACAGGGTCACAACCGGTTGCCAACTGCCGAAAGGAGAAGGTGAGTCTCCGTCTCGTCGTTCGTCGATCCCTGATCGTTGTCCCGCTGTCCGCACTCGGCCTGGTTGCGCTGGCATCGGGTTGCTCCAGCGCCGGGCCCGAGGAGGTCGCGATGACGCGAGCAGACGTGGTCCAGGCCTACGTCGATGCCGGTCAGGGCCCCGAGGTCGCCGACTGCGTCGTTGGGGTCGGCAGCCGGGAGTTCGATCTGATCGACCTGGATCCTCGCACGGCGCTCGAACCCGGGCGTCAGGCGTTGCGTGACGAGCTGCTCGACAGCTGCATCAACGCCGCGTCGCTCACCGCCCCGGTCTCGGCCGAGCCTCCGTCGTTGGCGTTCTCGTCCGAGCCCCACGACTTCGGGGACGATCCTCACCTGGATGAACTGTGGGTCGATTGTGAGCAAGGTGATGGCAGAGCTTGCGATGATCTGTTCGAACAGGCTCCGGTCGCAAGCGTGTACGAGGAGTTCGGCGTGACCTGCGGTCGGCGGGCCGACGTGCTGGACTGCGCATCGCTCGCGTTCTCCGAACAGGGCGAGTCCGAATCCACCGAACGGAACTGAACAGGTGACCGCGTGTCGGTCGTCGGCCAGGTTTCGTGGTTGAGCACACGTGGTCGAGAACAATTGCCGACATCGTTCGACATCAATGGGCCGCCAACTCGTCTCGAGGCTATGGTTTCAGAGGGCTACGGAGAAGTGGATGGCTGAGGACACAAAAGGGTTGACGTCGGCAGGGTTCCGTCGCAGCGTCGATCAGGGTTCCCCATGACGAGGTTTGCCCCCCAAGCAGGCCCGCAGTGCCGAGACGCTGCAGCGGATTCTGTCGGCGACCGTTGATCTGATCGAGCGTCGCCCCTATTGCGACATCACGATGGCCGAGATCGCGGCTGCGGCTCACACCAGCCCGCCATCGATCTATGCCCGATTCGAGAACAAGGAAGCGCTGCTTCTCGGCGTCTACCAACAGTTGCAGAGCGAAGTCAGAGCTGAGTTGCAGGACGCGTACCAACCGGACAAATGGTCGACCGTGTCGCCGTCGAAGATCATCGATCTGACGGTCGAGGCGGTGGCGGCGGCCCATCAGGGCAAGGCGTCGATCTATCGCAGCGTGATGCTCAATCCGAGCGACGAGCTCCTTGCGGAATCGGCGCGGACCCGCCGTCTCTTCTCCCGGTCGGTTGCCGATGTGGTCGTGCCGGCGGTGGTCGGAACCGACGTGGCGGCCGGTCGTTCGCCGGAGGCGATCCGACGGCGGGTGGACTTGGCCTGCTTCGTGTTGATCTCGGTGCTGAACCAGCACCTCATCTACGGCGACTACTACATGGCGTCGATTCTTCCCTCCGTCGGCGAGCCGGACTTCGTGACCACGTTGCGCGAAGTGATGAGGTCTCTGCTCGGATTCTGATCGGGTCGACGGGCCCCAGGACCAGCCGGTCCCCAGGGTCACCGGGTCACAGGCGGGGCCATCGTTTCGATGACGAAGCGACGGACTTCTGTCCTGGCTTGGGCCCCAGCGCCCAGCGGCGCCGCCAGGCGCCGACCTCGGGCCCGTTCAGGATGGGGGTGGTGTTGGCATGGGCCTTGCGTCGGGCCTGCCACCAGCCGCTGGCGAACTCGTCGGCGAGTTCGTTGATCCTCGCTTCGATCCGTGCGGCGAAGGCCCGCGCGTCCTCGTCGGCCTCGAGGCGAAGCGGATCGCCGAACACCACGGCGCAGCGAGCTCGTTTCGGCCAGTTCTGGCCCTTGGGTAGCAACGAACCGGTTCCGTCGAGGTAGACCGGGATGACGGGGACACCGCTTCGCTTGGCCACGAAGGCGGCGCCCGGCCGGTGTCGCTGACTCCATCCGTCGGGGCTGCGGCCCCCTTCGGGGAAGACCAGGAGACTGTGGCCACTGGCGATGGCTTCGAGGGCGTTGGCAATCGAGAGCTTCGACAGTTTCTGTCGTTCGATCGGGATGGCGCCGAGGAAGAGGGCAGAGGCAGTGGCCGCGAGCTGATTGGGGAAGAAGTAGTCGGCTGCCGCCACGATGGAGAGTTTCCGGCGGAAGGCCGTCGGGATGGTGGCCAGCAGCAGCGAGGTGTCGGCATGACTGTGGTGGTTGGCCGCGAACAACACGGGTCCGTCGACCTTGTCGAGTCGATCGACCCCGATCACCCGTGGCGATCCGTACAGCTTGACCGCCGGCTTCATGAATCCGTAGACCCCGACCTCGCGAACAGCTTTGGCCAGGGGGGTACGAGCCCATCGAGTGTCATAGTGCACACCCGTCGTCGGGACCTTCTCCCGTTTCTCGATACCCCGGGGCGTTGCCGGAGGTTCGGCGATGAAGCGAAGCCAGTTCATGATCTACGACACATCTGCCATCAGGATCGGTGGGTTGTGGAGGTGGGTGATGGTCGGCCGAGGCCCGACCGTGTCCTCGGCCATCTCGAGTGCATCCTGGAGGGTCGAGGCCGGTCGGAAACCGAGACGGCGAACCGCGCTCGGCTCCCCTCCGACAATGATGACCTGTCCCAGGTACTGCATCGCGTGTGCCGCCCAGTACCACATGTAGAACGGGTGGACACCGTGGTAGGCGTGGCTGGTTCGGTAGAGGTGGCGATACCACTCGTCCTCGGCGAACTGCTTCTCGTACTTGCGTTCGATCTCGATCGGGTCGGTCGTGTCCGCCAGGACCTGCTCGAAGAAGTCGATGTAGCTGGGGTGATGGACCGGATGGAACTCCCAGGGCGTGGGGTGGCTCATGATGCACACACCGCCCTCGCGTACGACGGGCTTGCCCCGGTACAGATTGAAGAAGTAGCCGAGGCCCTGCACCGTCACCAGGATCGGATTCATGATCGAGTTGACGTTGTACGGGCTGAGATAGGGCAGTCCCATGGTGACGATGTCGGTCTGGCCGACGACGGGCACGAGGTGCTGCTTGTAGACCATCTCGGTGGTCTTCTCGTGGACCGCCTCGACCTCCCCGGCTTGCACCGAGGTGAGCTCGTAGGGGGCTTTCCACGAGTGGAAGATCTTCCGCTTCTGTGGGCCGGTCATCCGGCCGAGCCCGGCGTTCATGGCGGTGAAGGCGGCTCGGTCCCGTACCGACCACTCCCACTCCCGTTTCTGCAACATGGACAACGGTCCCTCGTGGCCGAAGACGTTGGTGTTGACCGTGGTCTCGATCTGGAAGATTCGGGGGCCGTGGTTCTTGATGACCTCGCCCTGACGCCAGTTGGCAGTGTGGAGCTCGGACTTCTCCTGGTCCATGAACGAGGTCGAGTTTCGCATGGTCTTGACGTTGTGGTGGACTCGCACACCCTGATAGCCGGCCAAGCCGGTCGCGGTGCTCTTCCAGCCGCCGTCCATCGAGACCAGGTTGATGTTCACGTAGATGACCAGGTCGGATTCGGCCGCCCGCTTGCTCATCTGGACGTCCTCGTCGTGCCGGGTCTTGCCCAGGATCACCATGCCCTCGGGGTCCTCGGCATCGTGGTTGTAGAGCATTCCGTGAGGGGCGAAGGCTTCGTAGACCCGATCGCCGACCGCATGTCGCAGCTCGGGCTCGGTCATGCGTCGATGCAGCGCCAGCGCAGCAATGATGTGGACATCGTCGACGCCTGCCTCGGCCACCATGTCCAGCACGGTTTCGAGTATGCGCTGCCGCACGTCGGGCCGAGCCATCGGCGGCAGGGGCAGCGAGATGTCGTCGAAGGCGATGGTCAGCTTCATGTCGGGGCGTAGCAGCGACGGCAACGGGTCGTCGTTGATCGGCTCGAGTAGTGCTCGCCGAATGGCGGCATCGGGGTCGTCCATACCCCGGAGCGGCTCGCTCGGATAGATGACTCGACTGCGGCCCACCGGCAGCTTCTCCATGCGGAAGCCTTCGCCGTGATGGAACAGGATCGGTGGGGTCTGGCGATCGACCTCGAGAATGAATCCCGGTCGGGGATTGGGACGTTTCTTCTTGCTCACTTGCGACTCTTTCGCGGAGAGGGGAGGGCACCGAGGGGAAGCATCTTGTCGGTCCCGCCGCCGGCCTTGGACCAGTACTCGATCAGCCAACCTCGCTTGATGGCGATCGAGGCCAGTCGAGTCTCGGGGTTGATGGCGACCGGGAACCCCGCGGCTTCGAGTAGGGGCAGGTCGGACGAGGAGTCGGCATAGGCCACGGTCTCTGCCAGGTCGAAACCGTGGGCGTCGGCGTAGTCACGCAAGGCCTGAGCTCGGACTTCGCCGGTCGGCGGGACGGCGAGGAGTTCACCGGTGTAGCGGCCGTCCCGGACGGACATCTCGGCGCAGATGACGTCGTCGAAGAGAGGACCCAGGGGGTCGACGACGATGTTGAGCGCTCCGGTGATGAGCACCGTGCGATGCCCCAGTCGTCGATGTTCTCGGACTCGACGCAGCGCAGCAGGAAAGGCCTTGGTCAGGATGTGGTCGGCCAGCAACTCGGGGCCGAGTCGGTTCATCTCCTCGACCGAGGCCCCTTCGTACCGGCGATAGAAGTGACGGAGGAAGTCGGTCCGGTCCCGCTGGTCGAGTGCCAGCAGTGCCGGAGCCTCGCCCAGGGTCTTGAGGGTGAACCGCACCCGATCCCGTGGGTTGAGGTTGCGGCTGGCGAGCCAGGCGTAGCTGAAGACGACATTGCTGGCGATGATGGTGTTCTCGAGGTCGAATGCCGCCAGTTGCCGTTCCGGGGCCAGCACCCGGGAACGCAAGCGCCGGATGCGGGCATCGGGGTCGGACCGCTCGCCGGTGGTCTTCACCCGGGCGTGGTCCACCACCGTTGGTAGATGGATCTGTTGGACATAGTGATCCCAATCGACCACGCCGGGATCGCAGTCGAACCGGTCGGCGGCGTCGCCCTGGATCTCCGATTCGAGGTCGAGGAGGCAGGCCACCCCGTACAGGGCCTCGCACTCGGCGTACGCGCCGTAGATCTTGACGTAGCCACTGGCCCTCTCGACCAGTTCCTTCTTCTCCTCGACGCCGGCATTGATCATCGCCTGCTTGCCCCGGAGGGGAAGCAGCTTGAGCGTTCGGTCGGCCAGGGCAAGGTTCTTCTGCGCCCGATCGAGCTGACGTTCGACTGCTCCGCGACCGGGAAACGACCACTCCGGTACGGCGATGGGTTGTCCCTTCTGGTCGTACAGCGGATGTTCGGCGAACCAGCTGCTGACCAGTTCGACGAGTCGCCGATAGTGCAGCGGGTTCCGGGTTCCCGAGGCGACCTGGGTGATGTCGGTGTTGGTGCCGTCGCCGAGCGGGCCCCGGGCAGCAACCTTTACGATGGCGGCAACCACCAGGTCGACGGGGATCACGTCGACCACGCCTTCGGGTACTCCCGGGAACTCCTTCAGGAGACCCCGGGCGTAGCTGATGATGATGGGCTCTGCCATCCGGAAGCCCTTGATCCAACCCGGATGTGGTTCGGCCCACGCTGACTCGATGATCGAGGGCCGAACAATGGAGACGGGGATGGAACCCTTGCTCTCGACCAGTGCCCGTTCACCCAGGGCCTTGGTGTAGGCATAGGAGTCGGGCCAGCCCAGCGAGGCGGCACGAGCCCGACCTGCTTCCACCAGTTGCTCGGAGACCCATCGGTGACGGATCTGCTCGGTCTTGGCCGCCAGCAAGGGAGTGCCGGCTGCGCCCAGCTCGTGGCGGGCCCGGCTGCGGAACTCCTCCAGCCGATGCACAGTACGGCTCTCGGCGTCGAAATCGTCCCGGACCCGGCGGGCAGCAGTGACCTCGTCCCTCCAACCCACGTCGATGTGGAATGGACTGTCGGTCAGGAGCTGCTCGGGGGCATTGCCTCGCCGGTTCCCGGCTACGTAGCACGTCGACACGGCGACCAGGTGCGGGGCGACTCCCAACCCCTGGAGGGTCTCGGCGATGCGCGTCGGGCCCAACAGGTTGACTTCGACGGCACCGTCGATCGGGGCGTCGAAGCTGACGGTCGCCGCCGAGTGCACGACGATGTCGCACGAGGCGAGGATGGCCCGACCGTCCTCGTCGAGGCCGAGCCCGTCGGTGCCGACGTCGCCGGCGATGACCTGTACCCGTCGTTCGATCGAGGCCCAGAACTCTTCCTTGCCGAGGTTTTCCAGGTGGCGACCGAAGGCGTCGTTGCGGAAGATCTCGCGTCGGGCTCGCTCGGTCGGCGTCGACCGCTTTCCCGGCCGAACCAGGAGGACCAGGTCACAGTCCGGCACGGACCGGATCAGTCGCTCGACGAGCGCGGTACCGAGGAAACCGGTCGAGCCCGTGATGGCGATGCGTTTGCCCGCCAGTCGCTGTGCGACGGTGCCCTGACCCGTTTCTTGTTCCGACATGCACGATCTCCGGTCGTTCTCTACCATTCGGTAAGTGACCACGAAGCATAGGGTCTTGGAGGTCGCCTCGTCATCCTTCGCCGAGGCAGGCGTGGCGGCAACCTCCCTCGACGACCTCGCTCGGCGGTTGGGGATCACGAAGCAGACGATCCTCTACCACTTCAAGTCGAAGGAGGGACTGCTTCGAGCTGTGGCGCTCAACGGTGCCCGTGAGCTTCGCGACGAACTGGAGACTGCCGCCGACGCCAGCGGACCGGGTTGGGACCAGGTCCAGGCCCTGGTCCGTGCCGCCTTCGCCCTGGCCGTGCGCCGACCGGAGTTGCTCGGACTCCTGCGAGAGGTCAGCCGCCTGGGGCCACCGGTGTCCCACGAGGTCCTGGTCGTGTTGGCACCATTGATCGACCGATCGGTACACGCACTCGACGTGGGGATGGACGAAGGCATCTTCCGCCGTTCCGACCCCCGCCTGGTGTTGGTTTCCGCGTACGCAGTCACAACCGGTGTGGTCACCGAGCCCGAGGTGTTGCGGGCCGTCGGTCTCGAATTGGATCTGCGGGTGGCCGCCCGACTGCGACGCACCGTGCTCGACTTCCTACGAGCGGCGCTCCTGCCCGCTCAGGGCGCTCCGTCGTCGTCGTCCGAGCTGCCGTCGACCTAGCCCGTGGGCCGACGAGGTCGGTACTCTCTACCGGTGCCCTCACACCTGATCCGACGTTCCTGGGTGTTCCTCGTCGTCGGAGTGGCGGCCATCGGTGGTGGGGTCGTCGTCGGCGGAGCCGACCCCGTCGGCGCCCAGTCCGACTGCGAAACCGAGATCTCCGACCAAACCTGTCGGCTCGACGAGGAGCCGGTCGCGCTCTTGGTCGATCGTTTGCGACCCACGGCGCAGGTCTTGGTCCGTGCCTTCGATCAGACCCCGGACGGTCTCGCCTCGGTCGTCGACGACCTGATCCAGAATTGCCTGACCACGGCCTCCGGTCGGGAGCGCGACTACGTGGTGGTCGCCGTCGCCCTCGGTGAACGGTCGACGGAGTTGCGCTACGGCGACGAGTTCCGGGACGAACTCGATGGGCGCTTCTCCTCGATCATGAGCGACGACATGAATCCGCAGTTCGCCGTCGGCGATCTCACGGCCGGAATCGTGGCCGGGCTAGGAGCCATCGAGGCGGCCATCGTCGTGCCGGCGACGGAGACCTCGGCCCCGCCCAGTTCATCGAACGGCGGGCTGTTGGTGGGGGGCGCCGGGGCCGGGCTCGTTGCCCTGGCCGGGGCCGGCACGGTGATCCATCGACGTCGGCGTCTGACCGACGAGCGCAATGCGGTCGAGCGGCTGGTGGCCGATCCCCTGGTCCGGGTCGGTGTGGCCCGAGAACGATCGTCTCGTCTCGTTGCCCAGTCCGATCGTTGGGAGCGTCTGGTCACGGGTCGGACGCTTCAGGTCCTGACCGTGCAGCGAGCGACGTCCGCCGGCTCGCTGGCCGACCTGGACCGAGCAGCTTCGCTGCTTTCCCAGTCCACCCCGGACGGCATCGGTGATGCGTCGCGGTCGGAGCTGGGTGTCGCTCGGACCCGGGTGGCAGAGATCGATGTCGCGTTGACCCAGGCCGAAGCATCCCTGGACTCCTTCACCGGTATCGGAGAGACGATCGATCGACTGGCCATCGCGCTTCCGGCCAAGCGAGCGCTGCTGATGACCGAACTCGACGAGACGGATGAACTGGTCGAACAGCGACGCGGCGAAGGCTGGATCGTCGAGCCGATGGTCACGGTCGTGGCGACGGTGCGGTCTCGACTGAACGCTCTCGATCTGTCCCCGTTGGCCCTGGATCTCCTGGCACTCTCGGACACCGTCGAGACCAACGAAGCCGATCTGTTCGCAGTTCGACACGATCTCCAGACGCTGGCGGATCGTCGGGCCGGTCTGGAGGAGTGGGCCGAGCAGCTCGCCCTCTCGGCCGACCAGGAGTCGGACCGAGTCGGCGCGGCCCGACAGAGTATGGCCGCGGTCTCGCTCGAGCACAGCGGTGAATCCTGGCGTTGGGCGGCCGATCATCCGGAACAGGCAGCCGCCCGAATCAGTGCGTCCATGGCCCGTCGTCGGGACGCGCTCGTCGGGCCGTTCGCGGGTCAGGACTGGGAACGGGCCTGCAAGGAACTGGAGGAGGCCGGCCTCGAACTCTTGGCTGCCGACCGACTTCTCGACGACGTCGACGTGTTGATGGTCAACCTGCGAACAGCGAAGGCAGAAGCTCCGGGACTGCTGGACCAGGTCGACGTGGAACTTCGGGAACTGCGGGCTTTCGTTCTGCGAAACGACGACGATCTGCCGGCGCGCTTCGATGTCGAGCCGGACGAAGTGGCAACCACGGTGGCCGGACTGCGCAGCGAACTGGCCAGCCCACGACCGAATCATCTGCGAGTTGCCCAGACCGCCGATCGCCTGGCTCGACGCATCGATGTTCTCCTGGCCGAGGCAACAGCCGAGCATGAACGAGTCGAGGGGCTCCGTCGCGAACTGTCCCGCGAGGTGGCCCGGGCCCGCCGGTCGATCGACCGGGCCCGCAGCGCCATTGGCTGGGAGCTCTTTGCCTCCGAGGACAGTCGAGTCATCGATCGGCTCGAGAACGAGTTGCAGGGCATCGCTGCCACCAGCGACCCCCCGGCACTGCTTCCCAACGCCGTCGCAGATGCTGCGGGCGTGGCTGACGACGCCGTCGCCATCCGGGAGCGGATCATTGCCCGACGCCGCCGCCACAGCACATGGGTCGTGGTGGGCAGTAGCAGTAGCTGGGGCGACGGAGGAGGCTCGGGATCTGGCGGCGGCGGATTCGGCGGCGGCGGCGGTGGCGGTTTCGGCGGTTTCGGGGGCGGCGGTGGCGGTGGCTTCGGTGGGGGTGGGGGCGGATCTAGCTGGTGAGCCGTTTGCCCGATCGTCGCTCGTGGCGGGCGATCGCGAGTCGGACCAGTTCGTCGATCAGATCGGAGTAGGCGAGCCCGGACGCTTCCCACAGCTTCGGGTACATCGAGATCGGGGTGAACCCGGGAATCGTGTTCAGCTCGTTGAGCAGCGGACCCCGACCACCCTCCTCGTACAAGAAGTCGGCTCGGGCCATGCCCTCGACCCGAAGCGACCGATAGGCCGTCTGTGCCAACTCCTGCATCTCGGCGACCGCCTCGTCGGTGAGCAGGGCGGGAATGAACAGCTTGGCGGTCCCGTCGAGGTACTTGTCCTCGTAGTCGTAGAACTCTGCCCCGGGCACGATCTCGCCGGGAACCGAGATGCGAAGCTCTTCATTGCCGAGGACTGCGAACTCGATCTCGCGGGCGGTGACCGCCTCTTCCACCACCACCCATTCGTCGTACAGGAACGCATGACCGATGGCGGCCCCGAGCTCTTCGATGGTGGTGGCTCGACGTACGCCGACCGATGATCCCATGTTGGCTGGTTTGACGAACACGGGCAGACCGAGAACGTCGACGATGGCCGCCAGATCGCCGGTCCAGACCGGTTCGTGGACCGTGACCCAGGCGGTCTGAGGAACACCCGCCGCAGCCAGGACTTCCTTGGCCTTGGCCTTGTCCATGGTGAGAGCGGAGCCCAGCACCCCGGCTCCTACGTAGGGGACGTTGGCCAGTTCGAGCAGACCCTGGACCGTTCCGTCTTCTCCGAGTGGTCCGTGGAGCAAGGGGAGGACCACGACGTGCACGTCGGGATCGAGACCGGTCAGGGCCGGGATCAGATCCGTTGGAGGACCCGAGGGGTCGAGGGCCTCCGGCAGTTGGTCGGAGCCGGCCCGCAAGGCGTCCATTGCCGCCTCGGCCAGGACGAATCGTCCATCCCGGGTGATGCCGATGGCGACGATGTCGTAGTGATCCGGGTCGGCGGCGGCCAGCACGTGGGCCGCAGTCGTGCACGACACGTCGTGTTCGGCTGATTGGCCACCGAAGAGGACGACGAGGCGAATCGGTGTCCTGGCGGTCGAGGATTCGTTGTCCGATGACGGCGACGTAGTCACCGTAGGGAGGGTAGTCACTCACTCTCGCTGTCGGCTTCGACTACACCATTGTCGTGCGATTCAGAACCTCAGACATTGCTGCGCTCCTCCGGGCCGATCTCGTCGGACCCGATGTCGATGTCGACGGCGCATCGATCGACAGTCGAACCGTGGAGCGGGGGCAGATCTTCGTGCCCATCGTGGCGGAGCGAGACGGCCACGACTACATCGACGCTGCCCTCGATCGGGGTGCGGCGGCCTATCTGACCCAGAGGCGGCCCGAACGAGGCTCGGGGATCCGCGTCCTCGATACCGGAGCCAGCCTCACCCGACTGGGTCACATGGCCCGCGAGTCGTTGACCGGACCGGTCATCGGGGTGACGGGCAGTGTGGGCAAGACGTCGACCAAGGACCTGATCGCCGCGGCCTGTGCCGCAGCCTGCCCCACTCACGCCAATCCGGCGTCGTTCAACAATGAGCTGGGCCTCCCGCTCACCCTGCTCAACGCGCCCGACGACACCGTCGTCACCGTCCTTGAAATGGGGGCCCGAGGTCTGGGGCACATCCGGACGTTGTGCGAGGTCGGTCGGCCCACGATCGGTGTCGTGACCCGAGTGGCGCTGGCTCACGGAGAGCAGTTCGGAACCATCGACCAGGTGGAACAGACCAAGGGAGAGCTGGTGGAGGCGCTGCCCGCCGATGGCTTCGCCGTGCTGAACATCGGCGACCCGCGGGTTGCCGCCATGGCGGCACGGACCGATGCCGAGGTGCTGACCTACGGGGTGGAGCGGGGAGACTTCGCCGTGACAGAACTGGTGCTCGACGGTGAGCTTCGGCCCTCGTTCGTTCTGCGTACGCCACACGGTCCCTTCGAGGTTCGTCTCGAGGCCCGAGGAGCTCACATGGCCGACAACGCAGCGGCAGCAGTGGCCGCGGCGTCGGCCGCCGGGGTGCGGCCCGAGGTCGCGATCAGAGGACTGGTTGGTGCCACCACGTCCACGGGGCGGATGAGCGTCGAGGCATCACGGGCCGGCGGGATGGTGATCAACGATGCCTACAACGCCAATCCGACGTCGGTGGCGGCCGGGGTTGCTGCGTTGTCGGCGATGGAGGCCGACACGCGCATCGCCGTGCTGGGGTTCATGGCCGAGCTCGGGTCGGACTCCGATGCGTTGCATCGCGAAACAGCCGAGCAGGTCGTGGCGGCCGGTATCCGATTGGTGGCAGTGGCGGCACCGGGCTACGGGTCGTCGGCCGAACACGTGGCCGACCCGGCTGGTGCATTCGAGCTGCTCGGACCGCCCGGACCGGGAACGGCGATCCTGGTCAAGGGGAGCCTGGTGGCCGGCTTGCAGCCGTTGGCTCGAGCCTTCGTCGACGAAGCGACACCGGTTTGAGGATGTCGGTGTGAGGGATGTCGGTGTGAGGGAT
>CALACD010000106.1 GCA_937890445.1 uncultured Acidimicrobiia bacterium
GTCACCTGGAGCGAGATGGCCGGCCTCCATCCCGACACCGACTGGGCTCACTGGTTGCGCGAGGTCGGAGCTGCTTCGTCCGGTGACGGGATCGGATTCGGTACCAGTTGGGAGGACGACCTCGCCCAGCTCGGCGAGGTCGGCTTCGACGAGTTCGTCGTCACTCTCGAATGGGCGGTCCTCGAACCTCAGCCCGGCCACTACGACGCCGAAGCCGTCGAACGGTTCCAGACCTTGTTACAACAGGCTCGGGCACGAGGAATGCAACCATGGGCCTGCCTGGTCGACGGGTCGTTGCCCGGCTGGTTCGCAGTCGATGAACACGGGTTCGTCGACGATCGCTCCCGCAAGCTGCTGTGGCCTCGCCACGTCGAGTGGATCGGCGAGACCTTCGGTCATCTCGTCAACGGTTGGGTGCCTCAACGCGAAGCCATCCACCAGGCTGTGCGAAGCCACCTTCTCGGTCTCGGTCCTCCCGGACTTCGGCTTCCGGATCGCACCGGCAAGGCCGTGCGAGCCGCTCTGCTGGCCGATGGCGAGGCGTGGCGTGTGCTTCGGGGCTCGGCCCCTGTGGCCAGCTATCAGACGGCCCGCACGTTCGTACCGATGACCGACAACGTGGCGGCCGCTCGCCATGCCGCCGACCTCGACGACCTCTATCGCGCCCGGTGGGTCGAAGCTCTCGAACAGGGAATCGTCGAGTTCGACGGTCTGCCGACCGTGTCGGCCCCCCATCTCCGCGGCGCGTTCGACCGCGTCGTGCTCCAGCTCCGGCCGCCGGTGTCCATCGACGCCGAGGGGAACTGGGCACCGCTCGATCGGCGCTACCTGATCGAGGCAATGGCCGACTCCTTTGCCACCGCAGCCGCGCATGTCCCGGACACCCATCTGGTCGCAGCCGCCGACCTGGCCCCGGTCGAAGCGACGCTCGACGACCCGGACTCCTCGGCCCAAACCGAGCATCTGCTCGAACTCATGGAGGCAACCCGGGAACGGGGGGCGCACACCTGGTGGCAGACCAGCCCCTTCGATGGATGGAGTTGGGAACGAGGCTTCGATGGTCGTCCCGGCATCATCGACGCCAACCGGAAACCCAGGAACGTCGCCGACGTCTTTCGCTGAACGAGTCAGCCCGCCGAGGGCTCATTTCTTTACCGCCGATTTCGCTCCGCGAGCGTACGTTCAGTTCCATGACGAACCCGATGTGGAACAACGACCTCGCCGACACTGCGTCCAGATCGGGTTCGACGCCACTGGTGCTCACTCCCACTCGCCCCCACCAGCCGCCTCGGTCGCAGGACCCGTTCGGGTCGATCCCCGTCCACCCGCCGATCGATCCCCGTGGCGTGTCGACGTTCACAACCGGCACTTCTTCATCGACTGCCGTTGGTGCTCGGTCGGGGACCGAGACGCGGACGCCTCGGTCCGGCGGCGGCTGGCGCATGGTCGTTGCCTTCCTCGCCGGCACCGCGCTCGCCGCCGGCAGCTTCGCCGTCGGCACCCAGTTCGCCGACGCCCGAGCCGGGGTATCCGACGGTGTCGTCACTCCGGTGAGTCTGAGCAATCCGGCGTCGTCGGAGTCGGCCGATGCGACGCCGGTGCCGGCCATTCCCTTGAGTGCGCAACCAGCAGCGACGGTCGCCCAGATGCTTGGCCCCTCGGTCGTGCAAATCGAGACCGACTCGGGTCTGGGTTCCGGGGTCGTCTATTCCGACGGTCTGATCATCACCAACAACCACGTGATCGAACGGGCAACGCAGATACAGATCCGGACCTCCGATGGACGCGCCTTCGACGCCGAACTGTTGGGTACCGACCCGAGGAACGACATCGCCGTCCTCGACGTGGGCGCTGGGACCGGCCTCCCGGTGGCCGAACTCGGTCATGATGCCGACCTCGCCGTCGGCGAGCTCGCCATCGCCATCGGGAGTCCCTTCCAGCTTCAGCAGACCGTCACGTCGGGCATCGTGTCGGCTCTCAATCGACCCGTTCCCAACAATGGCGGCGGCATCACGGCAATGATCCAGACCGATGCCCCCATCAACCCGGGCAACTCCGGTGGTGCACTGGCCAACGCCGCCGGTCAGGTGATCGGCATCAACACCTCGATCCGTACCGACGGCACCAGCAACAGCAACGTCGGCATCGGCTTTGCGGTGCCCATCGGCACCGCGGCCAACGTGGCCGACCGGATCATCAGCGGGCAGTCACTCGATGTCGGTGTCCTGGGCGTACAGGGTTCGAACGGCCCGGACGATGACATCGGTGTGGTCGTGGGCGAGGTCAGCGGCGATGGTGCCGCCGCCGAGGCCGGCCTCGTGACCGGCGACCGAGTGATCGCCGTCAACGGCGCTCCCATCACCGACTTCGCCGAACTGGTCGGTCTGGTGCAGAGCCACTTCCGTGGCGACGTCGTCGAACTGACGATTCAGCGCAATGGTCAGCCGACCGTCATCTCCGCCGTGCTCGACTGAGCAGGCGTCAGCACTCCGCCGTTCCCGGCCGTTCTCGACGGGTCAGATCCGGGCCCGGTATGCGCTCCGTGAGCCTGATGCGTCTTTGTTCAACCGCTTCGAAAGGTGCATTCCCTCGAGGATGAACTCGACGGCCGAAGCCTGGGCAGCCGCCGACACATCATCACCGAGAAGTTCGGCGACGGGTGCCGCCAGCGACGGCATCGATGCCAGCAGCGCCGTGTAGTCCGCGACCGGGACATCGTCGCCCGTGCTGGCCGTCAGATCGAGTTCCTCGAACTCCTCAGCCACCTGCCGGACACCCTCCCCAGAAATCCGATTCTTGAACACCGTCAACACGGCGGTGCGCAGCAGGTGATCGATCACCTGAGCGTCGCGACCTTCCTCCAGCGCCTCGATCTCGATCTTGCCCGCCGTCGATGCAATGAGTGCGTCCAGATCCGAAACGCGGGGCACCGCATCGGGCTCGGCCAGACGCAACGAACGACGAGTCGCAGCCGCGGCCAAGGTCTCGAGGTTGGAAACAGAGAGTCGGACCGACACACCCGACCGCTGGTTCACGTGCGAACTGTCGCG
>CALACD010000107.1 GCA_937890445.1 uncultured Acidimicrobiia bacterium
GGTTGAACGTCGCTCGGGGTTCGAGCGACGCCGGGTTCACCCAGCTCTCGGTGTACTTGACGAACTTCTCCATCGGCCGGGGTTCCGGCTCGGGACGCAACAGGAACGAGCGCCATTCGATGGTGATCCGGTCCCCGAACTCGCGACCGATTTCCTCGAGGCGCACGGCCCCGACGTAACACCACGGTCACAGGTAGTCGGAGAACACCAGTAGTTCGATCGTCATGTCGGCCACGATAGGTCACGGCTCGTGTCGTCACAGCACGAGTAGCAACGCCACCGCACCTCGGCCCGTCCACAGCACGGTGCGAATCAGATCGACCCGGAGCAGCCGATCGTGCAATCCGGCGTCGAAGTGAGCGACCAGCCGACCATGGATCGGGGCTGCCAGCAGGCCGGTGACCAGCACCACGGCGACCAGCAGGCCCAGGCCGAGCAGCGCCAGGGACCGTTCGGCACCAGTGGTCAGCATCACCAGCGCGATCGCGGTCACGGTCTCGACTCCCCAGGGAAGCACCAGGAGCCGCGTGATCCGTGCCATGTGGGCCTCTTGAAACGGCTGGTACGGCTCGGCAACCAGCGAGAACAGGGGATAGTGCACCACGTGGATGGTCCAGATCAGGCCGACCATGAACCAGGTGGCCCCGAGATGCACTGCGGCGACGGTCGCCAAGCCGGAACCGTTCATCACTCGATGGTCAACAACCCGAGACGGCCCTTGAGGGTGAGGATCCGATGGACCGACTCATCGAGTCGGTCCATCGTGAGGCGTCCCTGTTCGATGGCTGTGGAGATCGCCGCGGCCGCGGCCGCCAGGTCGGTCGGCACCAGCAGCACATCGGCTCCGGCCAGGATCGATCGCACGGCCAGTTCACCGGGATCGAAGCTGCCTACTGCTCCCATGTCGAGGGCGTCGGTCATCACCACTCCATCGAAGCCCAGATCGTCCCTCAGGAGCTGATCGAGCAGGATCGGCGAGACGGTGGCCGGGTCGCCGCTGGGGTCGAGGGCCGGCAGCGCCAGGTGTCCGACCATCACGATGTCGACGCCGGCGTCGACGGCGGCCTCGAACGGGATTCGTTCCCGACCGGCCCAGGTCGCAGAGTCCAGATCGAGCACCGCCAGCTGTTGGTGGCTGTCGGTCGACGTCGAACCGTGACCGGGCCAGTGTTTGGCCGCGGCCGCCACATCGTTGGACTGAAGGCCCTCGATGGCGGCAACCACCATCTCGGCCACGACCCGAGGATCCCCACCGTAGGAACGGTCGCCGATGACGCCCTCCACGTTGTCGGTGACATCGGCGACGGGAGCCAGGACGACATTCACCCCGAGCGCCGACAACTGTTCGGCGGTGACGGCCGCTGACGCGGTGACGGCGGCCGGGTCGCCGGCCAAGGACCGGGCCGACGGTTGCACGTCGACTCCGGTGAGGACCCGGTTGACCCGCCCGCCCTCCTGGTCGACGGCGATGAGCAAGCCGACACCGTTCGTCGTGACCCCCTGGAGACCGCTCGAGAATCGGCCGAGTTGATCGGCGTCGACCACGTTGGGCCCCAGGTACAGCACGCCTCCCAGGTGGTTGCCGATCACTGCCTCGCCGGGGCTGTCGGCGCCGGCCAGGCGCTGATTGAACGCGGCCTCTGCCGGGCTCACCTCGGTCGCGTCGGTGCCGGCCAACACCGGCATCAAGAGCTGCCCGATCTTCTCCTCCAAGGTCATGCCCGCCACCATCTCGGTCACCATCTCCTGGATCGGGTCGGGGGGCAGCGTGATGGTTGCGGGAATCGTCGTGGTCGAAACAGTGGTCGTCGAAACCGTGGCCGTCGAAACCGTCGTCGCGGGAACCAACGACGTGGGAGCACCGGTCGCGTTGGTCACGGGGATCACCTCGACGGTCGCCGCACCGGTGCAGGCAGCTCCGATGCCGGTAGCCCCCAACAGCAGGAGGAGAAGTCGAGATGGGCGAGGCGGCACCCTCCGAGCGTACGATCCCAGAGCCGCTACCGGGGAGACCCCCGGCCCGGAGAACCCCCCTCGAGACACCCATGCCCAAGACCGACTGGAACCCGATCCTCAAATCGGAGCTGACCAAGCCCTACTGGGCCGAGTTGCAGCAGTTCGTCCGAAACGAGCGACAGCACCACGCGGTCTATCCCCCCGATGCCGACGTCTTTGCTGCACTCCACCTGACCCCGTTCGCCTCCGTCCGCGTCGTCGTCCTCGGCCAGGATCCCTACCACGGACCGGGGCAGGCCCACGGCCTCTGTTTCTCGGTCCGCCCTCCGACACCACCCCCGCCATCGTTGGTCAACATCTTCAAGGAGCTCGAGAGCGACCTCGGCATCGCTCGGCCTGCCCACGGATCGCTCGAATCGTGGGCCCGGCAAGGGGTCCTGCTCCTCAACACGACCCTGACGGTGCGGGCCCACCAGGCCGCATCGCACAGGAACCAGGGGTGGGAGATCTTCACCGATGCCATCGTGCAGGCCGTCGACGCCAAGCCCGAGCCGGTGGTGTTCGTGTTGTGGGGGTCGGCCGCCCGCAAGAAGAAGGCGCTGCTCGACCGGCGACGGCACATCGTCGTCGAAGCCCCGCACCCCTCACCGCTGTCGGCTCACCGGGGGTTCTTCGGATCTCGGCCCTTCTCGACCATCAACGCGGCCCTGGAGACTGCCGGTCGTGGGTCGATCGACTGGAGTCTCTGAGCAGCTTTGCATCCCCGTGCCTTAGCGGATTGTGGCCGAAAGGAGATGACACATCGTGAACAACAGGTTACGTTGGTCTGAGGCAGGGACGTCAGATGGCAGCAGCAGACACGATCACGTATCGAGAGTCTCCTCATGGGATTCGTTGGCGCATCCTCGATCTGGCGCGAAATGCCGGGCTGCTCCTGGCTCTGTACTTCGCCTACGCGGCCGTTCGTCAGGTCACCGCCGACGAGTGGTCGACGGCCATGGTCAACGCCGATCGGTTGCTCAGCTTCCAGGAAGCCATCGGACTCCCGTCCGAAGCCGCACTCCAGCGAGCCTTCTTCTTGGATCATCCCGCCA
>CALACD010000108.1 GCA_937890445.1 uncultured Acidimicrobiia bacterium
CCCGATCGGCGCTCATGCGTCGGTGCCCCACACGCTTGAACCCCAATGCGTATTGTTCGAGCCAGTGCTCACCCTTGCCCAAGCTGCCGAAATGCTCAACGCCAGCGAACCTCACGTCGTCACGCTTATCGAACGTGGCGACCTTGCTGACTACGGAGTCGGCGAACACCGCCGGGTCAGAGTCGTAGACCTGCTCGATTACCGAGATCGCAGAGACCTCGAACGCTCCGCTGCCCTCACCGAGATGCACCGAGTCGCAGACGACTCCGGGATGGATCTGTAGATAGCAAGGTTTCCTGCTCGGTTTCCGGCAAAGCAGAGAACCCAACCGAGTTGAGTGGCCTGCTGAATCGCTCTCAGTACCCACCCAGTACCCACAGAGTACCCACGATGCGGTGCCACAAGCCGATATGGAGTGGCATCTGGTGACACTCGCTGACAGGGACGCTGGTTGCGTTTTCCCTGGTCAGAGCTACAATTTCGGCTAGTGCCCCCGGCGAGAATCGAACTCACGCACACGGTTCCGGAAACCGATGCTCTATCCACTGAGCTACGGGGGCAAGCGACTGCTGAGGCTAGCCGAGCTCGGCGACGATACCCAGCGTGACCCGTGCAGAAATCCGGCCAGCCAGCGCGGCTCGAGTCGGTAGCCTCGACTCCGATGATCCGAGACGAACTCCTGGACGCTGTCCGAGACGCCATGGCGACCCTTGGTGTCGAGCCACTCCCACCGGCGGTGGTGGTGGAACGACCTGCCAACCGTGAGCACGGCGACTGGTCGACCAATGCCGCCCTGGTGTGCCAGAAGATAGCGGCCCGCAACCCACGTGAACTGGGACAAGCCCTGGCCGATGTGCTCTCTGCCGACCCGCCCCCTCATGTGGAGTCGCTCGACATCGCCGGCCCCGGTTTCGTCAACTTCCGCTTGGCATCGACCTGGCTGTACGACGTCCTGGCCGCAGTGATCACCGAGGGCCAGGACGGCTACGGCCGACTCGATCTGGGTCAGGGCAAACGAGTCAACGTCGAGTTCGTCTCCGCCAACCCGACCGGCCCTCTCCATGCCGGTCACGGTCGGTGGGCTGCCTACGGCGATTCCCTGTGCCGGATCCTGGCTCGCTGTGGCTACGTGCCCCACGCCGAGACCTACATCAACGATCGAGGCGTACAGATCCAACGGCTCGGCGAATCGTTGGCGGCTCGAAAGGCCGGCCAGGAACCGCCCACCGAGGATCACTACATGGGTGACTACATCGCCGAGTGGGCTCAGGAGATGCCCGATGGCGTCGACCCGGCCGAATGGGGGATGCAGCGCGCCCTCGATGACCAGCGTCAGGCCCTGGCCGCCATGCACGTCGCTTTCGACACCTGGTCGAGTGAGCGGGCTTCGGTGGAGGCCGGTCACCTGGAATCGGCGTTGCAGCGGCTGCGAGACGGCGGGTTCGTCTACGAACAAGACGGTGCCACCTGGCTGCGGACCACCGACTTCGGTGACGACAAGGATCGGGTGCTGATCAAGAGCGACGGCGACGCCACCTACCTGCTTCCCGACATCGGCTATCACGAGAACAAGTACGAACGTGGCGATCTGATCATCGACGTGTTGGGCGCCGACCACCACGGCTACGTGGCTCGGATGCGAGCAGCCCTCCAGGCCCTCGGTCACGCCCCCGAGGATTACGAGGCCATCATCGGCCAGAACGTCACCTTGATGCGCGACGGTGCCGAGGTCCGGCTCTCCAAGCGAGCAGGCACGATGATCGAGGTCCGGGATCTGGTCGACGAGGTCGGCCCCGACGTCGCCCGCTTCGCCTATCTCCTGCAGTCGATCGACACCTCGCAGACCATCGACATCGACGTGCTCAAGGCCGAGGCCTCGGAGAATCCCGTCTACTACGTCCAGTACGCTCACGCCCGAGTCCATTCGATCGGCCGCATGGCGGCCGAGCGTGGCATCGATCGAGTCCCCTTCGACCAGATCGATCTGGGAACCTTGGTCCACGAACGTGAACTCGAATTGCTTCGCCAACTGTCGACGTTGCCCGAGACCGTCGAGTCGGCCTGTAGGGATCGGGCACCCCAGAAGATCACGACCTGGGTTCGAGAGCTCGCCGCTGCCTTCCACGGGTTCTACCGCGACTGTCCCATCCTGCGGACCGATGTCGCACCCGAGCTGCAACAGGCGCGTCTCTGGCTGGTAGAGGCCAGTCGGATCGGGCTTGCCATCGGTCTCGATCTGCTCGGTGTCGACGCGCCGGAGGAAATGTGAGCGCAGGGCAGGGTAGAGGTCCCGTTCCCTGGCATCTGCTTCCCGAGAACTCATCGATCGGCAGCCATGGGCAGTTGGTCATCGCCGGTTGTGACACCCTCGACCTGGCGGCCGAGTTCGGCACACCCGTGTTCGCCTACGACGAGGAGCATCTCCGAGCCCGCTGCCGCGAGGCGGTGGCCTCGTTCGGGTCTCGCGCCGTCTATGCCACCAAGGCGTTCCTCTGCACCGCGATGGCCCGACTCGTCTATGAGGAGGGCATGGGGCTCGATGTCGCCACCGGGGGCGAGCTCCACGTTGCCCTGGCGGCCGGTGTGCCCGGCGAGCGACTGACCATGCACGGCAACAACAAGTCGGTTCACGAGCTCGAACTGGCCATCGATGCCGGCGTCGGCCACATCGTGGTCGATTCCTTCGACGAGTTGGACCGACTCGAGCGGCTGACCGCCACTGCGTCTGGCGACCGGGTGCAGATCCTGCTCCGGGTCACCCCGGGGGTCGAAGCCCACACCCATGAGTTCATCGCCACCGGACAGGACGACTCCAAGTTCGGGTTCACCGTCTCGACCGGTGTCGCGGCCCGAGCCGTCGAGCGGGCCGGAGCCATTGCCGGGCTCGATCTGGTGGGATTTCATGCTCACATCGGATCGCAGGTCTTCCGGGCCGAGTCCTTCGCCGAGGCCCTGGCGGTCGTCGGCGACTTTGCCCAACCCTTTGGGTTGCCCGAGCTGGTCATCGGCGGTGGTCTCGGGGTGGCGTATGTCGAGGGCGAAGAGGCGCCGGCCATCAGCCAGTGGTCCAAGATCCTGCTGGACGCAGCATCGGCAGCAGGTATCACGGCCTCGCTGGGCATCGAGCCCGGCCGTTCGATCGCCGCTGCCGCCGCCGTCACGATCTACACCATCGGCACCATCAAGGAGCTGTCCGGCATTCGCACCTACGTCGCTGTCGACGGTGGAATGAGCGACAATCCTCGTCCCGTCCTCTATGGCTCGGGTTACGAAGCGTTCCTTCCCCGCGAGGTCGCCGCTGCTCGCCCCCGAGCCGCTCGAGTGGTCGGAAAGCACTGCGAGTCCGGCGATCTCCTGGTGCGCGAGGCACACGTGCCCGCTGACGTCACGGTCGGTGACCTTCTCGCCACCCCGGTCACGGGCGCCTACGGGCACTCGATGGGATCCAACTACAACAAGGTCCTGCGCCCTCCCGTCGTGTTCTGCCGAGATGGCGATGCGCGCCTGGTCGTGCGAAGGGAAACGTACGACGATCTCCTGTCGACCGACCTAGGGTTTTCCGGATGACTTCTGTAACGGTCGGTCTTCTTGGTTGTGGCATCGTCGGGGGAGCCCTGGTCGAGCTGATCCAGGAACGGGCCGAAGCCATCGAGATCCAGACCGGCATCACCATCCAGATCGGCTCGGTCGCGGTACGCAGCGCCAGCAAGGCTCGGGCCGGCCTCGACCCCAGTCTGCTGACCACGGATGCCCGAGCGCTGGTCAACGATCCCTCCATCGATGTCGTGGTCGAGGTCATCGGTGGTATCGAACCAGCTCGGGAGCTGATTCTCGACGCGATCAAGGCCGGCAAGCCGGTGATCACCGCCAACAAGGAGCTGCTCGCCAACTGTGGTGCCGAGCTCTACGCGGCCGCGGCGGCCGCCGGTGTCGATCTGCTGTTCGAGGCGGCCGCAGCTGGCGCCATCCCCATCGTCCGCCCGCTTCGGGAGTCGTTGCTGGGTGAGGACATCACCCGTCTGATGGGAATCGTCAACGGCACCACCAATTTCATTCTCACGCGCATGAGCGAGGACGGGGCCGACTACGCCGACGCCCTGGCCGAGGCCCAACGACTGGGGTACGCCGAGCGCGACCCGACGGCTGACGTCGAGGGGTTCGACGCCGGGGCCAAGGCCGCCATCATGGCCTCGATCGCCTTCGGGGCCCGGGTCGTGGCCGGCGACGTCTATCACGAGGGG
>CALACD010000109.1 GCA_937890445.1 uncultured Acidimicrobiia bacterium
GAATGATGATGGGATGGGCATAGGTGCGTTCGTCGCCCATGACGCCAACCGTACGAATGTCGGCCAACACCGCGAAACTCTGGAAGATCTCTCGTTCCAGACCGGCCTTGGCAATCTCCTGACGGACGATGGCGTCGGCCTGTTGCAGGATTGCGACCTTCTCCGGTGTCACTTCGCCGATGATGCGAACACCCAGACCCGGTCCGGGGAATGGTTGCCGCCAGACGATCTCGTCGGGGAGGCCGAGCTCGGAGCCCACCCGTCGCACCTCGTCCTTGAACAGGTTACGCAGCGGTTCGACCAGCTCGAAGTCGACGTCATCGGGAAGACCACCCACGTTGTGATGACTCTTGATGGTTGCGGTCGTGTCTCCGGTTCCCGACTCCACCACATCGGAATAGAGCGTCCCCTGCACCAGGAATTCGGCGTCCTGCAGCCCACCTTTGGTCTCTTCGAAGACTCGGATGAAGGTCTCACCGATGATCTTCCGCTTGGTCTCGGGTTCGGTCACCCCTGCCAGCGGCGCGAAGAAGCGCTCGGCTGCCCGAACGTGGACCAACTCGATGCCCTGGTGTTTCTGGAATGTCTCGACCACCTGCTCCGATTCGTTGAGTCGCATCAGGCCGGTGTCGACATAGACGCACGTCAGGCGGGACCCGATGGCCTTGTGGACGAGGGCAGCGGCCACGGCCGAATCGACGCCCCCTGACAGACCGCAGATGGCTCGCCCCTCACCGATCTGGCTGCGAATGGCGGCCACCGAGGACTCGATGATCGAGCCCATGGTCCAGTTCGGTTCCAGCGCCGCTTCTCGCCACAGGAACTGCTCCAGTAGATCTTGGCCGAACTGCGAGTGGACGACCTCGGGATGATACTGGACCCCGTAGATACGGCGGGACACGTCTTCGAACGCCGCCACGCGGCTGTTGGCAGTCGAGGCAATGGCGACAGCACCCGTCGGCGGTCGGGTGATGGCGTCGAAATGACTCATCCATACCGTGAAGTCCGTCGAGATGCCGTCGTGCATGAGCGACGACGGGACACCTTCGAGCCTTCGTAGGTTGGTTCTGCCGTACTCGCCCTGTTCATAACGGCCGACCTCTCCACCCAGTTGCTGGGCAAGGAGTTGAGCGCCATAGCAGATCCCCAACACCGGGATACCGAGGTCGTAGATCGCCGCGTCGAGCCGAGGGGCACCCTCGATCCGAACACTGGCCGGGCCCCCTGACAAGATGAGGGCCGCAGGCCGCTTGGCCTGGAGTTCGGACGCGGTGATCGTGTGGGGCACGATCTCGGAGTAGACGTTCAGTTCTCGCACCCGGCGAGCAATGAGCTGGGCGTACTGGGCACCGAAGTCGACGACGTACACCACCTGTTCGGGTGCCGCCGCCGTTCCATCAGCCACCAGTGACCGCCAGATCGGCCTTCTGGAGATCCTTCACCGACTCCAATCCAAGCGTCGCGATGGCCTGCCGTAGCGCTCCACAGATGTTGGTCATGCCGTCGGCCCGATGGGCCGGTCCCTCGAGGATCTCGGCCAGTGGGGCAACCGTTTCGAGGGCCACCAGCTGCCCTTGGGGAAGCTCGTGGTGGAGGCTCGATCGACCCCAATGCCATCCGGGCGCAGGCGCATCGATGGCGCCCGCCAGCACGCTCCCCAACATCACGGCATCGGCGCCACAGGCAATGGCCTTGGCCACGTCGCCCCCGGTTCGCAGGCCACCGTTGGCGATCACGTGGACATAGACACCGGTCTCGTCGAGGTGGCGCATGCGAGCAGCCCGAACATCGGCGATGGCGGTCGCCATCCCGACTCCGACACCGATGACCGATCGGCTGGTCGCCGTGGCTCCTCCATCGACACCCACCAACACGCCGGCGGCACCGGTTCGCATCAGATGCAGGGCCGCCTGATAGCTGACGCAACCACCGACGATCACCGGCGTCTCCAACTCCCGCACGAACTCCTTGAGATTGAGTGGATCGGGCTGCGTCGACACGTGCTCGGCCGAGATCACGGTTCCCTCGATCAAGAGCAGATCGAGTTCGGCCCGGCGGAGGATGTCGGCCATCGACGCCACCCGGCGAGGAGAAACGGCCCCGGCCGCATAGCCCCCACCGGCGTGAAGCTCTCTGATGCGCTGGGTCACCAGATCGGGGTCGACGGGCGCCTCGTACAGCTCTCGCAGGCGCTCGAAGACGGCGTCGGCGTCAGGCCCGTGATCGCCCAGTTCGGCCAGCTTGACCTCGGCATCGTGATGACGAGTCCACAAGCCTTCGAGATCGAGTACCCCCAGACCACCGGATCGATGCATTGTCTCGGCGGTGGCAGGACTGGTCACGCTGTCCATGGCTGCTGCGATGACCGGGAGATCGAACTCATAGGCATCGATCTGCCAGCGCAGATCGACCAGATCGACCTCGCGGGTCCGACGATTGGGTACGAGGCTGACATCATCCAGGCGGTAGCTCCGACGCCCCGTCTTGCCCATTCCGATCTCGATCTCGGCCACATGTCCTCCAAGGGAAAGAAGACAAGCCTAGTGAGCGCGACCGGGGTCGACTCACCCCGGTCATTGGTTCACGCTTCAGCCCGCAAGGTGGTTGACCACGATGGTCGCCAACGCCGGTCGTTCCTCCATGATCCAGTACGAGATCACGTGGTTGTCGAAGATCACCGCCTCCTGGAAATCGGCGTAGGCGAAGCGGGCGGAGCCGGGAGGAAGCCCGTCGGCATCGATCTCGACCCAGCCCTGGGTCAAGAGGGCATCGGTGACCAACGGAACTTCGAGGTCCGGATCGGCCAGGGTCGCAACCTCGACCATGTCCATCGACCCGTCCGACACCGAGGTCACGACGATCCCGGGGAATGGGTCGATCTCGAACGAGAGCGTCCAGAAGTCGGGCTCGAGCCCGTAGCCATCGGAACCGACGGGCACGACGTCGGCATTCATCGGGGCCTCGGTGAACTCGAAGCCATCATCGCCGAACAACTCGTCCTCGAAGCCGTCATCGCCGAACAACTCGTCCTCGACCGCCGGCTCGGCCCCGACCGACCCGATGAACAGATCCGAGGCATCGTCGGAGAACTGCCCGAAGTCATCGATGAACTGCTCGATCTCGCCCGGCTGCAGTGCGGCCAGAAGATCTCGGTAGGCGTACAGGATCGAGGGCATGGTGCTGACGTACCACGCTCCATCGCGCTCGACCAGCGTCATGGAACCAGCCGTCAGCGAAGGGTCGAGTCCGGCGAGCCGGCCGCCGCCAGCGAGCAGGTCGTCCTCACACCAACGCTGGGCGTCGGACTGGCCGCCGTCGGCGTCGAGGACGTAGTCGACACATCCGTCGGCCAGCTCGACCGTGATCGATTGAGAACCATCGGTGGCAAGGAATCGGATTCCGTCGATAGTGGCCACGGTGCGATCCTCAAGTTGCCGGGACGACACCTCGAGCC
>CALACD010000110.1 GCA_937890445.1 uncultured Acidimicrobiia bacterium
CGGGAACATCGAATCCACGTACCTCGGTCAGGGTCGGGGAGTCATCCATGAGACGAAAGCTCAGGACGACATGCTGGCGGCCGTCTCGAAGGCGGCTCACACGATCCGTACGCCGTTGGAGGTGTCGGCGACGCTGCGGCGAGCGGCGGCCGAGGCGCTCGCTGCGCCCACCGGGCCGGTCAGTGTCGAAGTGCCCATCGATCTGCAGTACGCACCCGAGCCCGCATCGGTGTCCGTCCCCACCGACGAGTGGACGCGCCCAGCGGCGATCTTCGGAGATTTCGAACAAGCGGCCGCGATGCTGGCCGATGCCGAACGGCCCCTTCTGTGGGCTGGAGGCGGGGCCATCGCGGCCCGAAAGGACATCGCCGATTTCTGCCGTCGTCACGGCATCCCCGTCTTCACGAGCAACGCCGGTCGAGGAGTGCTCCCCGAGACCGATCCGTTGGTCATCGGCAACTTCGCAGCGACCGACGGCGGGCAACGCCTTCTCGAACAGGCTGACCTGTTGCTGTCGATCGGCACACACTTCCGATCCAACGAAACCAGGCACTACAAGCTGCGGATGCCCGCCCGGCACATCCAGATCGATGTCGATCCCGCCGCGCTCGGTCGGGTCTACCCTTGCGACGTCGGCCTGACCGGTGAGGCGCAAGCCGTCCTCCGTGCCCTCGAGGAGCAACAGCCACGTCACTCCGCCGAAGCAGCCGCCGGCCGGAGAGCCACTTGGCTGGAAGCCGCGGTCGAGACCCGAGCCGAAGTCCGGCGAGGGTTGGAGCTTGCCATCGGCCCCTACAGCGAACTGTGCCGAGCGATGAGGAGCGTCCTGCCCGACGATGCACCCCTCGTGCGGGACGTGACGATTCCGTCGTCCAGTTGGGGAAACCGCTTGCTGACCGTGACCGATGCGACGACAAACGTGAACGCTCGGGGCGGAGGAATCGGCCAAGGACTGGGAATGGCTATCGGCGCCGCAGCGGCTCGGCCGGGCGCTCCGACGAGTCTCATGGTTGGCGACGGTGGGCTCATGGTGCACCTCGGCGAGCTGGCCACGGTTGCCCAGGAACAACCTTGGTTGGTCATGATCGTCTTCAACGACGGCGGCTATGGAGTCCTGCGCAATCTGCAGGACGCGCACTTCGCCCACCGGTCAGGCGTCGACCTCGCCAATCCCGATTTCGCCCGGCTTGCCTCGGCTTTCGACTTCACCTACGAGCGACTCGCCGAGCCGTCGTCAGCGCTCGCAGTACTCGAACGATCGGTCGCCCGACGAAGTCCCGTGCTGGTCGAGGTGGATTGCACCGATTTCGGTCCGATGACCGTGCCGTTCGTGCCACCCGTCCCCGTGCATTGATCAACGAGTAGTGCTGGAGAGCTTCATGACCGAACTGCTGAGACCAACCGAACCCAATCCGCCTGGCACCGACCGCTATCTCGAACCTCACCAGGCCCGAACCAGTCGCCCGACATCGTTCGAGAACGAGTTGGGCGATGCCATCGAGAATGCCTACGCGGCGGGGATCCATGATCTCGATGGGCTCGTTGCCTACCTCGCGACCAACGGGCCCGCCCCCGAGGCTGGTGGCTCCTGGACCGCAGGACGATTCACCGAGCTGATGAAGGAACTGGGCGCATGACCGGGAGGCGCGACAGTCAGTTGGTCGAGGACATCCTGGCGACCGGAGTGAAGGAACGCTGGTACCCGGTGCTGCCGTCGCGGCTGTTGGCACTGGGTGAGGTGAAGGAGATTCGTCGGTTCGGCTACCGAATCGCTCTCTGGCGCGACGACGAGGGAACCGTTCGGGCGGTGGAGGACTATTGCCCTCATCGAGGCGCGCCACTGTCGGCCGGGCGATCCCTCGGTGACCG
>CALACD010000111.1 GCA_937890445.1 uncultured Acidimicrobiia bacterium
TAATATATATACATATACACACTTGTAGACTGGTGACGCCGACGTTGGGTCGACCGACGATCGGTCTCGGTGTGCTGGCGGGCGAGGTGACCTCGATGGACGACTACCTGCGACGGAATTCCGAGTCCTTTCCGTTCAGTTTCTTGTTCAACGTCACCGGCTGGGCTGCCCTCAGCGTGCCGGCGGGAACGACGGAGGCCGGTCATCCGATCGGGGTGCAGCTGGCGGCCCGCCCTGGCCGCGAACTGGCACTGTTGCGGCTTGCGGGCGAGTTGGCATGAAGCTCGACCGAGCCAACCAGGCCCTCGTCGTCGCCGCCACCGCGATGTTGCTGGTCAGCTTCGTGGGCACCGCCACCAACATCGCGGTGCCGGTCTTGGAGGATGAGTTCCCCAACGAATCGTTGTCGACCATTTCCTGGGTGATCTCGGGGTTCAACGTCACCCAGGTGACGTTCATGCTCATCGGAGGCCGATTGGCCGATCGACTGGGCCGCAAACGAGTGTTCCTCACCGGCATGGTGTTGTTCGGGGTCGGGGCAGCACTGTCGGGGGCTGCGCCGGACATTCGTCTCATCATCGCGGCCCGCGTGATCCAGGCACTGGGTGCCGCCCTGGTGTTGCCGTCATCACTGGCCGCTGTCCTGCCCGAGTTCCCGATCGAGCGGCACGCCACCGTGGTGTCGTTGTGGTCATCGATGGGAATCCTGGGCGCAGCGGCTGCCCCCACGGTCGCTGCCGGGTTGTTGCAGGTCTCGAGTTGGCGGGCCGTGTTCTTCGTTGCCGCCCCCATCTCGGCCTTGGCCTTCGTGGCCGGTCAGCGCGTCCTGACCCCAGTGCCCGGCGCCCCGACGGCGGGCCGATTGGACCTGGTCGGCACCGCGGCGGGAACCACGGCCGTTGGCGGTCTGGTGCTGGTCATCGTCCAGGGCCGGGTCTGGGGCTGGACCGACCCGGTCATCTTGGCGGTCGGGATGCTGGCAGCGGTGAACGCCGTGCTTTTCGTGACGAGCTCTCGCTCGAGCGCCGAACCGCTGGTCGACTTCGGGCTGTTCGGCGTGCAGTCGTTCACGGTGGTCACCCTGGCCTCGGCCTTGTTGGCGACCTCGACGACGGCTGCGTGGTTCCTCTACCCGCTGTTCATGATCGAGGCGTGGGACTACTCGATCTTCCAGGTCGGCTTGGCCATGACGCCCGGCCCGGTTGCGCTGGTCGTTGCCTCGTTGTTCTCCGGTCGCTTCGCCGACCGTCGCGGCTACAAGCACATGCTGATCCTGGGGTCGGTGCTGGCCATGGTCGGGACGGCATGGATGGCGCTGTGGTTGGAACCGGGTCGGTCCTATGTCTTTGCGTTCCTCCCCGGCACGTTGTGCATCGGGTTGGGGATGGCCCTCATGCTGGGGCCCGGGAACTCGGCGGCGTTGCGTGACGTCGACCTCGCGCAGTTGGGTGCGGCCAACGCGGTCTACAACACCGCCCGGATCTTCGGTGGCGCACTCGGCATCGCGGTGGTCGCTTCCATCATCGGCACCGCCGTTGCCGGACAACGGCTCGACGAGTTGCGGACCGGCTGGTGGACCATGGTGGCGGTGATGAGCGTGTCGCCTCTGCTGTTGGCGGTCGCCTACCCCCGCGATGCCCACGTCAGCTGAGCGGCCTGCGCCGAAGGACTCCACCCCCCAAGCCGCCCGACCCGGGTGCTGGTCTCGCCGCTGGTTTCGTGGTGGCTGGTTTCTTGGCGGCCGGTTTCTTCGCCGCAGGTTTCTTGGTGGCTGGTTTCTTGGCGGCCGGTTTCTTCGCGGCCGGTTTGTTGGTGGGGGGCTTCGTGGCGGTTGGCCGCCTGGGAGCTGGCCTCGTGGTGGGCGTGGGTCGGCGAGCCACGGTGGCGCCGCCCAATTCGGCCAGTGTGACCCCACTGCGGTGCATGTCGCCGCCGACCTGCCCGAGGCGGGCTCCGGTTGCGGCCAGCCCACCCCCCAGGGTGCCCAGACCGCTGCTCACCTTGGACAGGGCGGCAGCCACCTCGGCCAGCGTCTGGGCGCTGCTGGCCAGGTCGGCGGCCGGGCCCGCGGCCAGCGGTCGACTCTTGATGTCGATGCCGGAGACGACGCTCAGTCCCATGATCTCGCGTTGTTCCACCGCGAAACTGGGGATCGCAAGATCACCCACCTCCTGGGCGATCCTGGCCACCAACCTCCCGACCGAGGCCAGATGGTCGTGGCATTCCTCGATGGCGCGGGCCGCGTTCCGGGTCAGGTCCTCGGCCAGTGCTGCGCCGGCCCGGCCGAGAATGTCGGGCAATCGTGCCATGAGGTCGAGCAGTTCATCGCCGTGTTCCTGGATGAAGTCGATGGCCTTCAGCAACGAGGTCTTGTTCTTCAGCACCAAATCGACGGTTTCCATCACCTGGTCGAGCGATTTGTCGCCTCCGAGGGCCGAGATCAGATCGGTGATGTCCATGTCCCGAGTCTTGCAGATGGGTACTTCTGACGATTGTCGAAACAGTGAATCTCTCGATAGCAAGGAGGCGTGATGCGTTTCGACCGCCCCGGGTGGTTCTTCGCCCTCGTTTCGGTCGGGGCCGTGGCAGCGATCCTCGCGCTCGTCATGGCGTCGCCGGCTGAGAACGATGACCTGGTCGCGCCGCTGGGTGCCCTTGCTGTCCTCAATGGATTGCTGGTTCTGCAGCGCACCATCTCGCCCGGGTTGGTGCCGACAGGCAGCAACCGAGGCGGAGGCTTCGGCGCCACCGCTCGCGATCTCGCGAACAGCTTGGGCCAGAGGGCAACCTCGGCCCTGGCCGCAGTGTTGTTGCTCTCGGTCGTTCTGATGCTTGCTTGGTTGTTGTTCAACTTCTTGCTGCTGGCGCCGGATCCCAGTCTGAGCTGATCGGCAAGTTTCACAGACTGTTCTCGAAGTGATTGTCCGCGGGACTCCGAACCGGGCGAAGATTGAGGCATGAACGTGACTGGTGCACTTGTCGACCGTGTGGACGCCGACCGGCTGTGGTCGAGACTGATGGCCATGGCCGAGGTTGGTCGGACCGCCAACGGGGGAAGCAATCGTCAGGCGCTCAGCGACGAGGACGCAGCAGGTCGTGCGCTCTTCCTGGGATGGGCGACCGCCGCCGGTTGTACGGCCGAGACCGATGAGATCGGCAACCTGTTCATCCGGCGGGCCGGAACCGATGCCACCAAGCCGCCCGTTCTGATCGGCAGTCATCTGGACACCCAACCGACCGGGGGTCGCTTCGACGGCGTCTACGGCGTACTGGGTGGCCTCGAGGTCCTCGAACGATTGAACGATCTGGACGTGCAGACCGAAGCGGCCATCGAAGTCGCGGTGTGGACCAACGAGGAGGGCTCGAGGTTCCAACAGTCGATGCTGGGATCGGGAGTCTGGGCCAACAAAGTGCCGTTGTCCGATGCCCGGGCCCTGACCGATGTCAACGGCATCTCGGTGGGTGAGGAACTCGATCGTCTCGGCTGGGCCGGCCAGCGTCGGGCTGCGCCGAGCCCCTGTACCGCAGCGTTCGAGCTGCACATCGAGCAGGGACCGATCCTCGAAGACGAAGAGGTCGAGATCGGCGTCGTCACCGCAGTGCAGGGACTCCGGTGGTACACCATCGAGTTGCACGGATTCCCGGCCCATGCCGGTCCGACTCCGATGGAAGGTCGTCGGGATCCGGCTCGAGTCATCGCCCGCATCATCAGCCGGGTGTACGACGTCGTCGAGGACAACGCGCCGTGGGGGCGCGGCACGTTCGCACAGTTCGGGTCCGAGCCGATCAGCCCCAACACGATTCCCGAGCGCCTGTGGTGCACACTCGACCTTCGCCATCCCGAGCTCGCCGTCCTCGAGGACATGGAGGCCAGGATGCGTGCCATCGTGGCCGAAGAAGCCGGAACGCTCGGCGTCGAGGGCAACGTGATCGAGTTGGCCGAGATCGCGCCGACGACCTTCGACGAGAACTGCATTGCCTCCGTCGAGTCCGCGGTCACCGAACTCGGGTTCAGTCACCGGCGAATCGTTTCCGGAGCCGGGCATGACGCCTGCTACGTCGCGCTGCATGCTCCGACGTCGATGATCTTCGTTCCGTGCCTCGACGGACTCAGCCACAACGAGGCCGAGGACATCACCAAGGAACAGGCCGAGCAGGGTGCCAGCGTGTTGCTGGGAGCGGTGCGTCGGGCTGCCGGCGGATGAGCTCGGGGACTTCGCCGTTGGCCGGGGTCACCGTCGTCAGTCTCGAACAGGCCGTTGCCGCCCCGCTGGCCACGTCGCGGCTGGCCGACGCGGGGGCTCGGGTCATCAAGGTAGAGCGACCGGAGGGCGATTTCGCCCGGGGCTACGACACGATGGCCGACGGCATTTCGGCGTACTTCGGGTGGCTGAACGGCGACAAGGAATCCATCGCACTCGACCTGAAGAACCCCGCTGATCTCGACGTGATGCGCCGACTCGTCGACGGCGCCGATGTGTTCGTCCAGAATCTGGCAGTCGGGGCCGCCGGGCGAATGGGTCTCGATGTGGCGACCCTGCAAGCCACGAACCCGGGTCTGATCGTGTGTGATTTGTCCGGCTATGGACCCGAAGGGCCCTACGCCGAGATGAAGGCCTACGACCTGCTGGTCCAGGCCGAGAGTGGGATTCTCTCTGTGTCGGGCGCGCCGGGGCCCTTCGGAAGGGTCGGCGTGAGCCTGGTGGATCTGTCGACGGGTCTGAATGCGGCCATCGCCATCATGCAGGCGCTGTATCGCAAGGCGCAGACCGGCGAGGGTGCCCACCTGGAAACCTCGTTGTTCGCCAGTGCGGCTGATTGGATGACGGTGCCGCTGCTCCAGTTCGAGGCGACCGGCCGAGGTCCGGAGCGGGTGGGTCTGGCTCATCCTTCGATCTCTCCCTACGGCGGTTTCGAGACCGGCGACGGTGACGTGATCGTGATCTCCATCCAGTCGGACAGGGAGTGGCGCACGTTGTGTGAAGGTGTGCTCGAACGTCCCGAATTGGGCACCGACCCCCGGTTCGCCACGAACCCGGACCGGGTCGCTCATCGGGCCGAGACCGACGGAATCGTGGCCGAGGTCTTCGGGGGACTCGATCGGGACATCGTCATCGGTCGCCTCCGGGCGGCAAGAATCGCCTTCGGGCAGGTCAACGACGTCGCCGGTCTGGCAGCCCATCCGCAACTTCGTCGAAGCCGGACCCTGCACGGTGCCGGCTCGTTCCAGTTGCCGGGACCTCCGGTCACCACCGATTGGGCGCGGACCAGGGTCGTGCCCGACCTCGATCAGCACGGCGCCGCGATCCGAGCCGAGCTCCTGGCAGAGGCCGGGCCCCCGGCGCAGGACAGGACGGCACCAGACACGACAGTCACCCAACGCCAGCACGAGACCGGTCGCCAGCACGAGACCGGCCGGTAGTCCCACAATCGGGTCTCTGGCTAGGCTCGCCGGGGTAGCGACAGCCCCGGCGGGCGACCAGGTCGCTATGGCGTGAACAACAAACGGTAGATCAAGCCCAGGGCGGCGCAGAAGGGCGGAACTCATGAGCGACATCCCTCACGGACGGGCCGGTCGCCCGTCGACGTGGTTCGGGCACCCTCGGACGTCGGAGTCGATCGGGGGTCAACCAGCAGAGGTGGTCACCGTTGCGGCCGGAGTGTGGTCCGACGACCACCGGAGACGGTTGCTCCAGACGCAGACGATCGATGGTCTGGTGCCGACGGTCGGGATCCGTCGGACGTTCGAGGAATCGCGGGCCTACCAACTCCCCGTCACCGGCCGTTCGTTCACCGATGCTCTGGACGGACGTTCGGTCTCGGGATTCGAGGACATCGTTGCGGTGACCGAAGCAGCGTCGCGGGCAGTGCACGCTGGCCACCTCACGGGAATCACGCACGGTGCGCTCAGCACCGACGACATTCGCATCATCGGTAGCGACGTAGCGGTTGCCGGCATGGGACTCGGCGTCGGTGGCAGTCCGGAAGCGGATCGCGAGCCGTTCGTGGCTCCGGAGGTGCGAGCCGGTGGTGCCCCGACGGTACGCTCCGATGTGTACGGTCTGGGTCGGACGCTCGAGTCGGCGTTGGGCCGACTGCAGGGCAATCTGCCGACTGATGTTCGCCAGTTGGTCGCTGACGCCACCCACGCCGACCCGAGCAAGCGACCTCCTTCGGCTCGGGCCTTCGCTGATCGCCTGCGAGATCTCGATGGTCGTCGCAAGCGTCAGTACGGCTTGGCTCCGCTCGGCCGTTCGGTCGCCGCCACGCAGTTGGGAACTGCGGTCAACGGCAACCCGGTCGTGACGACCGGCCGCTCGGCCAGCAAGACGGGTGCCGGTTCCGAGCCAGCCGTTGTCGCTCCCGGCAAGGCTGCGGCGACCAATGTCGACTCCCGTCGCCGTCGGGGGGCCGGAATCCTCTTGGCCGGACTCGTCGGCGCCGGCGGGATCGGCTTGTGGGCCCTGAGCAGACAGGACACGACCTCGGACACCGCAACGGTCTCCGACACCGCCACCATCTCCGGGTCGGCGACGACCGAGGCTGATGATGTCGAGGCTCCGGCGACGACCGAGGCTCCGGCGACGACCGAGGCTCCGGCGACGACCGAGGCTGATGATGTCGAGGCTCCGGTGACGACCGAGGCTCCGGCGACGACCGAGGCTCCGGCCGATGGTGCCGAGGCTTCGGCTGATGATGCCGAGGCTCCGGCGCCCCGACCGGCCAGCGTGCTGTTGGCATCCGATGCTGCGCAGGCCTTCGAGATCCTGCACGCCGTCCCCGGTCTGGCCGTGGATGCCTACATCGATGGTCAGTTGGCTGCGCCGGGCTTCACCGAAGGAACGCTGGCCGGTCCGTTGCCGATCTCGGACGATGGGCAACCCATCGATCTGTTCCCGGCCGTCGACGATCCGGCGCAAACCGTGGACGATCGGGCCGACGTGCCCTTGCTGAGTGGCCTCACCAGTCTCGACGGCTCTGGAACCTTGGTCGCCTTCACCAACGCCGACGGCACCCCGATGCTCCAAGGGTTCGGGAACAATCTCGATCCCGTTCCGGCGGGGCAGGGGCGGCTGGCGCTGCGGCATGTCGCTTCGGCCGGCCCCGTGACCATCGAGGTCGATGGCGAGGCCGTGGCTTCCCAGGTTCCGGCCGGAGCCTCCGTGGTCCGGGAGGCAACGGCAGGCCCACGCTCCATCCGAGTCCTCGATACCGCCGGCGACGTGCTGATGGAGCAGCAGATCGATGCCGTCGAGGGTGAGCTCACCTCGGTATGGATCCGGGGTGGCAACGGACAACCGATCACCACGTCCATTCGTCGCATCGCCGGGCTGCAGACCGCGCCGGCCGGTATTCCGAGCGGGAACTCCGGATTGGCCAGCCGTTCTGCCTTCGGTGACGCGTTGGTGCCGTCATTGCTCGTGATGGTTGCCCTGGGGGGCGCTGGCCAGTTGGTGCAACGTCGCCGCCGCACCGGCTCATGAACTGCTGGTCGATGGTCGGGATGAGCGCCTCGTGAAGGCGTCGGGATGAAGCTGTCACTGGGGGTGTTGGCGCTCTCGGTGCTGATCGCGGTCCTGGTCGCAGGGTTCGGTGGCCCGGGGTCGGGAGACGACATGGTCGTCGCCACAGCAGGCACCAGGGCCGAGGATCGATCGGCCGTGGACGGGACGCAGCACGGAGCGCCGGACCGGACCCGAGCCGACGATGCCCCGGCCCGGCCCGACACGGTGGCGACGAGTACCTCCACGGTTCCCGTTCATTCGGGATCGTCGGCGCTGGAGCCGTCGACGATCGCCCGACCGGAGCGAGTCCGGGTGCCGACGATCGACCTCGATGTTGCCATCGTCCCGGTCGGTGTCGATGAGCATGGGCTCTTCGACGTGCCGCACGTCGACGAGGTCGGCTGGTACCAGTTCGGGCCTTCGCCTGGAGAACCAGGCGCCGCTGTCCTGGCGGCCCACGTGGATTACAACGGCCACATCGGCGCGTTCTTCGAGCTCAGTCTGCTCGAGGTCGGCGATCGCATTCACCTCGACTATTCCGATGGCAGCGAGCAGGCGTTCGAAGTGGTCGAGCAGGTGTTGTACGACAAGGACTCGTTGCCTGCCGACGACCTCTTTCGTCGCGGTGGTGATCCCGGGCTTCATCTGGTGACCTGCGGCGGCGTCTTCGACCCTGTCGTCAGGAGCTACCGCGGTAATCGAGTGGTCAGCGCCGTTCCCGTCGCGCTCGACTCGGCGGCCGTGAGTTAGCCCTCGCTGCGGCCCCGGTGGCATGATCTAGCGGTGTCGCGGCCGGGAGCCGTCGACGAACGACCGATCGCAAATCAGCAAAGGGGCCCCATGCCTGCCAATCCGTTGAACAATGATGACTTCGGTGGACAGATGTACGACCTGTCCATGTCCGACGGAGCGCGTCCGCTGCTCGAGGCGGTGGTGAAGTTCATCGCGGCCGAGGTCGATCCCATCACCGAGGAGTTCCATCGTCTGGGCGAAGGCCGGGAGAACATCTGGTCGTGGGGCGAAGGGCAACTGGAACTGCTCGACAACGCCAAGGCCAAGGCGCGCGAACAGGGCTTGTGGAACTTCTTCCTGCCCGATGCCGAGACCGGCGAAGGCCTGAGCAACCTCGACTACGCCTACATCGCCAATGAACTGGGCAAGAACCGTCTGGCCTCCGAGGTGCTCAACTGTGCAGCCCCCGACACCGGCAACATGGAGGTTCTGGAGCGGGTCGGTACCCCGGAACAGAAGGAGATGTGGCTGAAGCCGCTTCTCGAGGGCAAGATCCGTTCCGCGTTCGCCATGACCGAACCGGCGTACGCGTCCTCCGACGCCAAGAACGTCCAGACGACCGCAGTGTTGGACGGTGACGAGTGGGTCATCAACGGCGAGAAGTTCTACATCTCCGGTGCCGGCGATCCCCGCTGCAAGATCATGATCACGATGGTTCGTACGAATCCCGATGCGGCACCACATCTGCAGCAGTCGCAGATCCTCGTGCCGATCGAGACCAAGGGTGTCGACATCCTCGGCCCGATGCACGTGTTCGGCGATCCCGACGCTCCGCACGGCCACATGCACATCCGCTTCAACGACGTCCGCGTGCCGAAGGAGAACATCCTGCTCGGTGAAGGACGGGGCTTCGAGATCAGCCAGCTCCGCCTCGGCCCCGGTCGCATCCACCACTGCATGCGATCGATCGGTGCCGCCGACAAGGCACTCCAGCTCTACTGCGAGCGTGGTCTGTCCAAGGATGCCTTCGGCAAGCCGTTGATCCAGCTGGGCAAGAACATCGAGCTGGCATCACGGATGCGCATCGAGATCGAGGCCATGCGCCTCATGGTGTTGCGGGCGGCCAAGGCCATGGACGTGCTGGGCAACCGCGAAGCTCGGGTCTGGGTGTCGGCGGTGAAGGCCATGGTTCCCGAGCGGGTGTGCGAGATCATCGACAACGCCATCCAGATGCACGGAGCGGCCGGCGTCAGCCAGTGGACGGTGCTCCCCGATCTGTATCACCAGCAGCGGACGTTGCGTCTGGCCGACGGCCCGGACGAGGTCCATCACATGGTGGTCGGTCGGGCCGAGGTCGCCCGCTACCAGGCCCAGCCCATCGCTGGTCTGGAGACCGGAATGGTCGATTACGACAACCCGCTGCAGATCGAGCGCATCCCGATGCCCGAGTAGGAGCCGAAGCGAGTCGGCCGGGTGATCGGCCCGGCGCCTAGCGAGTTGCCTCTCTGAGGACGAAATGATCGGCCGCCTCCTCGAGGCGGCCGATCACGTTTTCGTCCAGCGACAGCTCGGCTGCGGCCAGGACGGCGTCGAGTTGTTCGGGCCGGCTGGCACCGATGATGGGAGCCGTGATACCGGGTTGATGCATGACCCACGCCACGGCCAGGGTGGTGAGCGGTATGCCGAGATCCTCGGCCACGGCCAGGAGCTTGTCGACAGTCGAGAACTCGGCATCGTGCCAGTACCGGTCCTGATACCGCTGGGCCGCGGAGCCGAGCGTGAAGCGGCTTCCCTCGGTCGGTGCTGACGATCGTTGATGCTTGCCGGTCAACAAGCCGCCGGCCAGCGGGTTGTAGGGGATCACACCGATGTTCTCGGCCAGGCACAGTGGGAGCAGTTCTCGTTCGATCATCCGGAACATCAGGTTGTAGCGAGGCTGGACCGACACGAACTTCACCCGGTGCTCGAGTTCGGACACTCCGAGACTGCGGGCCAGACGCCACGCCGCCCAGTTGCTGACACCCGCGTAGCGAACCTTGCCGGCAGTGACCAGATCATCGAGGGCTCGGATGGTCTCCTCCAGCGATGTCTGGGGGTCGTCGGCGTGCAGCTGGTAGAGGTCGATGTGGTCGGTCCCGAGCCGCCGGAGACTGGCCTCACAGGCCTCGACCAGGTGTTTGCGGGAGTTGCCCCGATCCCAGCGACGTCGCGAGGTCGGTGCATTGGCCTTGGTGGCGAGGATGATGTCGTCTCGGCGACCCTCGAGCCACTTGCCGATCACGACTTCGGTGTCACCGGTGGTATCGGTGGTGCCACCCAACGGGTAGGCGTCCGCAGTGTCGAAGAAGGTGACGCCGGCCTCGTAGGCCCGGTCCATGATGGCGAAGCTGGTGGCTTCGTCCGACTGGAGACCGAAGGTCATGGTGCCGAGGCAGAGCCGGGAGACCGGGAGGCCGGTGCCGCCGAGTTGTGTGTAGTCCATCGACCGAAGGTAGCCCGGATCGCACTTCAGAATGGCGGGTCGCCTGTGGCAGGCTGGCCGAGTTCGGCGAACACCAGGGAGGTCGGATCGTGCGATTCGGATTGCTGTATTCCTTCGAGGCACCGGCCGAGTTCGGCGTCGGCCCCGCGCAGGTGTACGCCGAAGCATTGGCCCAGATCGCCGAAGCCGACCGCCGCGGTCTGGATGAGATCTGGCTGACCGAGCATCACTTCTTCGATGATGGCTACTGCCCGTCGCCGATGATGGCCGCAGCCGCAGTGGCTGCGGTCACCGAACACGTCCGGATCTGTCAAGGGATCGTGGTGCTACCGCTGTACGGGCATCCGCTGAAGCTGGCGGAGGATTGCGCGGTCGTCGACAACATCTCGGGCGGCCGCTTCGAGTTGGGCGTCGGACAGGGCTACCGGCGGGACGAGTTCGAGGGGTATGGCTACGCCTACGGCGAGCGGCGGGGCCGCTATCTCGAAGGGCTGGACATCCTGCAACGAGCGTTCCGGGGTGAACGCTTCAGTTTCGAGGGCCGGTACTACCAGGTGTTCGACGCCAAACTGACGCCGCCCCCGGTCCAGAACCCTTCGCCTCCGATCTGGGTGGGCGCAGCCACGCCGACGACGCGTCGACGGGTGGCCGAGGACGGTCATCGACTGCTGATCTCGCTGCTCACCGATCTGGACCACACCCGAGCCCAGTTCGACGACTATCGCGCTGCGCTCACCGCGGTTGGACGCAACGAGGCCGACGAGCCCATTGCCCTGATCCGCGAGTTCTATGTCGCCGACTCGTGGGACCAGGCGTGGGAAGAGGTTCGGCCTCACCTGATGCACACCTACCGGAACGTCTATGCCCCTCCCGGCGTGTCGATGGTCGAACGCATGCCCGATGGCCGCCGTCGCCCGGTCACCGATCTCGATGATCCGTTCTATGACTCCGAGGCGTTCTGGCGCGATCGGTTCATCATCGGGGATCCCGACTTCTGCATCCAGGAGATCCGTCGCTACCGAGACGAGGTCGGTGTGACCGATCTCGTGCTGCGGCTCCAGCACCCGGGGCTCAGCAACGAGCGAGCCATGCGCAGCCTCCAGTTGCTGACCGAGGTGGTGATCCCGGCCGTCAACGGTCGTTGACTGCACGGCCCTACCCAGGAAGCACGGCCCTACCCAGGAAGCACGGCCCTACCCAGGAAGCACGGCAGCCAAGGCGTCGGCGGCCAGGCGATCGGGGGCCTCGAGGGGCCCGAAGTGACCGAGGTCGGGGTACTCCACCATGGTTGCGTTGGCCAGCACTTCGAAGGCGGGCAAGCCGAGGGGACCGAACGTCTCGCTGCGCCCTCGCCCGATGTGGACCGGGGCCTGGCAGTTCGTGATGCGGTCGTTGGTCGAGACCCGTTCGCCGTCGTAGGTGGCCGCCTCGTTGGCGCCCCGGCAGCGAAGCCGGACGGTTCCGTCGTCGAGGTCCTCGAAACCATGGGTGACGTAGGCATGGAGGGCGTCGGCCCGACAGGTGGCGAAAGGAGGGCGACCGGCGAAACGTTCGATGGCCTCGGCCCGGGTGGCAAAGACCTCTCGGCGTTTGGCCGCTCCGGCGACGAGCGGGTTCTCACCCGGCCCGAACGCCTCACCGGGCCGCCACATGATGGGTTCATAGCCATACATGCGGCGCAGCAGGCCGGGTCGCTGGGCATCGGCCAGCAACAGCATGGCGGCCCCGATGCTGTGGCCAACGGCATCGAGGTCACCGGTGGCGATGCCGAGATGATCGACGGCGGCCAGCACGTCGTTGGCGATGTCGGTCCACTGGTAGTTGCCGTTGGTCGGGGGAGTGCTCCAGCCGTGAGCCCGGAGATCAGGGGCCCAGACCGAGAACTGCTCGGTCAGTGGGGTGGTGAACGGCGTGTAGGTTCGGCCGTTGAAACCTGTTGCGTGGACGAACAGCAGCGGGGGACCGTCGCCACCGAGATGATGGAGCGCAACTTGTACGCCGTCGCTCGACGGGATCATGAGGGGTTCGGGAAGATCGACCAAGGCAAGTGACCTAGGGGCGTGGACCGAACTCGGGGCGTTCGGTGCGTGTTCGCTTCAGTTCCCAGAATCCTTCGATGTTCATCATGGCGACCAGGCCGTCCCACATCGCCAGGGAGTCCTCGGTGTCGGGGACTCGGGTGATGACCGGTCCGAAGTAGGCCTGTTTGACTCCTCGGCGATCGTCGAAGGCGATGATGGGGGTGCCGATGTCCTCACCGGCCAATTCGATGCCGACCGCCATCCGGTCCCGGATCGGGACGTCCCAGGCCTCGTCATCGGCCGCGGTGGCATGGGTCGGGTCGAGGCCGACGGCGGTGAGGGCATCGGCGATGTCGAACTCCCGCTCCTGGTCGTGATGGATCCGGCGCCCGTACTCCCAGTACAGGTCGCCGACCGGTGCGTCGCCGAGCGCTGCCCGAACCGACTCCATCACTCGGAGCATGCGATGCGTGCTGTAGTAGACGTCGTAGCGCTCATGGCTCTCGTCGACCTCGTTCTTGAACAACAGACTGATCGGCTGCCAGGTGATGCGCAGATCGCGTTGTGGTGCCACCTCGTCGACGACCCAACGGGCCGTCACCCAACACCACGGTCAAATGGGGTCCACCCAGAAATCCAGATCCATGCCCGAGTCTCACACGAACCCCCCGCTTCACGAAAATGCGCTCGGAAACGAAAGCCGCCGTCGTGGCCGCGCCCAGGAACGGGTCAGGTGGAGGAGACCGCGGCGATCATGTCGCTGATCATGGCATCGACGTCGTGGGCCGGTTGCCAGCCCCACTCGGTACGAGCCGCAGTGTCGTCGATGTTGAGGTTCCGGGCCAGGGTGAGCGCGGCCGCAGGGTCGGGATCGAAGGTGATGGCGGCATTGGGGATCTGACGGCGGACCGCGTCGGCCAGTTCGCCGGCGGTCGGGGTCGGTCGGGCCCCGTCGACCAGGTAGTTGATGCTCTGGATCGCGTCGAACGGGGCGGCTGCCAGATCGAGCGCGGCCTGCGCTGCATCCCGGTAGTAGAGAATGGGGATGACGGTCTCGGGCACCGTCCACACGGTGAAGGGATTCCCTCGGGCCGACTCCTCGATCATCCAACTGGTGTACTGGGCCAGGCTCTTCGTCGTGACGCCGGGTCCGACGATCGACGGATAGCGAAGGCCCCGGAAGTCGAGCCCGTACTTGGTGCGGTAGTAGGCGCCGAGGTTCTCGGCGAACACTTTGGTGACGCCGTAGATGGTGCTCGGTCGCTGCAGACTGAGATCGGTGACGGGCTCTCCCGGGGGCAGGTCCCGACCGTAGGTGCCGATGCTGCTGGCAAAGATGATCTGCTCGACGCCGGCTGCTCGGGCCTCCTCGAACAGGGTGATCACGCCGATGGCGTTCGACTCGAGCAAGCCGCGATTGTCGGCTTCGCCGTGACCGGTGAGCATGGCCCCGAAGTGGAACAACTTGGTCGGCTGCACATCCTGGACCATGGCGGTGATCCCGTCCTGATCGGCCAGATCGACCTGGTGCAGGACGAGGTCGTCGACCACGTCGGCCAGACGATCGAAGTTGCCGGAGCGGTGGGCGACGTGGATCGGGCCCGCCTCTCGGTCCAACAGCATGCGAACGATCTCGGCACCGATGAAGCCGGTACCCCCGGTGATGAGGATGGTCATGACCGACAGCTTGGCAGCGAGCGAGCATCGCTTCCAGACGAGGCGGTCTGCCGAAGAAGAACCGAAGGAGGGAGGGAAGAACCGAAGGAGGGGAGGAGGTGGAGGCCACGAAGGAGGGAGGGGAGAACCGAAGGAGGGAGGGGAGTACCGAAGGAGGGGAGGAGGTGGAGGCCACGAAGTGCCGCGTAGCCTCGAACCGATGGGTGTCGCGGCCGATGGGCGTCTGGGGGAATCGAAATCGACATCGGCGAGTGCGAATCGGGAATGGAGCACCGGCACCCGTTTCGAGCCCGTCGACGTCGAGCGGCGCTTCGAACCACCGCGAGGCAAGATCCATCCCGACCGAACGCTGGGATGGATACGGCGGATGCTGCCCATCGTGGCTGCCCACAAATGGGTGTTCGTTCCCACCCTGGTGCTGGCACTGATCGCCAACTTGCTCCAAGTGTTGCTGCCGGCCGTGATCCGCTCCGGCATCGACCAGGCGCTCACCGATCGCACGGCGTCGCTGAACCGCTTCGTGGTGATGGTGTTGGTCATCGGTGTGCTGCGGTCGCTGCTGACGTTGGTCTATCGCTACGGGCTCTACAAGACGGCCTTCCAGATCGACAGCGACCTGCGAAATCGGCTCTACGAGCACCTGAGCGAGCTGTCGTTCGACTTCTACGACCGCATGCAGTCGGGCCAGGTGATCTCTCGGGCCAACAGCGACATCCGGTCGGTGCAGATGTTCCTCACGTTCGCCCCCTTGATCTCGATGACGGTGGTGATGTTCTCGGTCGCCTTCACCTTCATGCTGACGATCCACGTACCACTGACCCTGGTGGCGATCCTTCCGCTGCCCGGCGTGTACTGGCTCGGTGTCCGACTCCGCAACGAACTCTTCCCGCTGTCGTGGATCGTCCAGGGCCGACTGGCCGACGTCGCCACCACCGTCGACGAGAACATCAACGGAGTGCGCGTCGTACGGTCCTTCGCCGCCGAACGCCAGCAGATCAACCAGCTGGCCAAGGCCGCGACGTCGTTGCGGTGGGCCTCGGTGCGAACCGTCGACACCAGGGCCCGCCACAACCCCCTCATCGAGAACCTGCCGCGCCTGGGGACTCTGCTCGTCCTTGTCTACGGCGGCTGGTTGGTGATCGACGAGCAGGTCACCGAGGGCACGCTCTTCGCCTTCACCGCCTACGTCACCCTCCTCCAGGCTCCGTTCCGCACCCTGGGGATGGTGCTCATGCTGGGGCAACGGGCCAAGGCCTCGGCGGAGCGCATCTTCGAGATCCTCGACACCGAACCGAGCGTGGCCGACCGCCCCGATGCCGCCGACCTGGCCGACATCGATGGTGCGATCGAGTTCGACGACGTTGTCTTCGCCTACGGAAACGGCTCGGACCGGGCCGACGTCCTCGATCGCTTCTCGCTGCGGATCGAGCCCGGTGAGTCGGTGGCCCTCGTGGGACGAACCGGCTGCGGCAAGTCGACGGTGGTTCGGCTGCTGGCCCGGTTCTACGACGTCGATCAGGGGGCGATCCGTGTCGACGGCCACGATGTGCGCGACGTCACGGCGGCCAGCCTGCGCGCTCACATCGGCATGGTGACCGACGAGCCGTTCCTGTTCTCGACCTCGCTCGCCGACAACATCGCCTACGCCCGACCGGGTGCGGAACGAGGTGCCGTGGTCGCTGCCGCCGTCGAGGCCCAGGCCGACGAGTTCATCGCCCAGCTGCCCGACGGTTACGACACCGTGGTCGGAGAGCGGGGCTACACCTTGTCGGGAGGGCAACGGCAACGGGTGGCCATTGCCCGGACCCTCTTGACCGATCCCCGTATCCTGGTCCTGGACGATGCGACCAGTGCCATCGACGTGCACGTGGAGGAACGGATCCACGCCGCCCTCACCGAGCGTGCGGCCCAGTGGACCATGATCGTCATCGCTCACCGTCTGTCCACCATTGCCCTGGCCGATCGAGTGGTGCTGATGGAGGACGGACGGGTAGCGGCCACCGGCACCCACCGGGAGCTGATGGCGAACGAACCTCGCTATGCCGAGGTCCTGGCCCACCTCGACGACGGGGGTGCAGCGTGAGCTTCGGGGGTCCCGCCGGGTCGCCGTTCGGTGGTCCATCGGCATCGGCCACCAGCGCTGCGGCCGGGTTGCCCTTTGCCGGGATGCCGAGTGAGTTGGCGGAGCGAGCCGAACGAATCCTGGCCCAGGAACCCGAGCACCCCGACCCCGACGTCGCATTCTCCCAATCGGAGTACGATCGGCGACCCTTCACCCTTCGTCGTTTTCTCGGGCCTCATCGCCTCGGTCTGGCCGGGGCCGCGGCGTTGGTGATCGTGGAGACCGTGGCCCTCCAGGCCGGACCGTTGTTGACCCAGATCGGTCTCGATCGGGCCATTCTCCCTCGGGACGCGACCGTCCTGTGGTGGGTGGGGCTGGCTTATCTCGCATCGATCGTGGTGAATCTGGCGGCCTCGGCGGCTCGCGTTTCCTACACGGGGCGACTGGGCGAAAAGTTGATGTACGAGCTCCGGGTCCGCGTCTTCTCGCACTTCCAGCGTCAGTCCCTGGACTTCTACACCGAGGAGAAGACCGGCCGGTTGATGACGCGGATGACGAGCGACATCGACGCGCTGGCTGCGCTGTTCCAGGACGGCCTGGTCAACCTGGCGGTACAAGGACTGACACTGGTGATCATCACCGGGGTCATGTTCGCGCTCAGCCCGACGCTGGCCGTCGTGACGCTGGTGGTCGTGCTGCCCGGCATGTTGGCGCTCACGTTCTGGTTCAAGGGCGCCTCCGAACGTGGATATGGGGCGGTGCGGGACCGGATAGCGGCGGTGCTGGCCGACCTGTCGGAGAGTTTGGCCGGCATGCGGGTGATCACGGCCACCAACCGTCGGCGCCACAACGTGATCCAGCACGCCAACATCGTCGGTGAACACACCGTAGCCAACGTCCGTGCCTCGACGGTGGGTGCCATCTACGGACCGGCCAACGAAGCCATCGGAGTTCTCGGCCAGGCAGCTCTGCTGCTCGTCGGGGGCCGCATGGTGCTGGACGGCTCGTTGACCGTGGGCGAGTTGTTCGCCTTCCTGCTCTACCTGACGGCCTTCTTCGCGCCGATCCAGCAGTTGGTCCAGCTCTACAATTCGTATCAGCAGGGCCAGGCGGCCGTGGTCAAGCTCCGTCAACTCCTCCAGACCGAGCCAACCGTGGTCGAGGCCCGGGATGCGTTCGTGCTGCCGCCGCTGGAGGGCCGGATCGAGTTCGAGGGGGTCACGTTCGGCTATGACCGGGAACAGTCTGTGCTCCGAGACGTGAACCTGGTGGTGGAACCGGGCGAGACGCTGGCCGTCGTCGGACCGACCGGCGCCGGAAAGTCGACGGTGGCGAAGCTGGTGACCCGCTTCTACGATCCGGATCAGGGTCGGATCCTCCTCGATGGCCACGACGTCCGGGACGTGACCCTGCACTCGTTGCGGCACCAGCTCGGCGTCGTGCCCCAGGAGGCGTTCCTCTTCCACGGTTCCATCGCCGACAACGTGGCCTTCGGTCGACCCGATGCCACTGCCGAGGACATCGTGGATGCCTGTCGTCAGGTGGGATTGGGTGACCTCATCGACCGACTGGGCAGCGGTGTCGACACCCCGGTGCACGAACGAGGGTCGTCGTTGTCCTCGGGGGAGCGTCAGCTCCTGGCGCTTGCCCGGGCCTTCCTGGCCCAGCCCCGGGTGTTGATCCTGGACGAGGCGACGTCGAACCTCGATCTGCGGAGCGAGACCGTGATCGAGCGGGCGCTCGACGTCGTGCTCGAGGGACGCACGGCGATCGTCATTGCCCATCGACTGGCCACGGCGATGCGTGCCGATCGGATCGCGGTGATCGACGACGGTCGAGTCGTCGAGCTGGGGACCCACGCCGAACTGGTGGCCGCCGGCGGTCGGTACGCCGACATGTATGCCACGTGGAGTGCACACAGCTGAGCGCCCGGGCGGAAGTGAACCGTGCCCTGGTCCAGCCACACCGCAAAAAGGAAGACACCCCCAGCCTCGTCCGGCTTGCGCCAGGGCGATTCTGGGGGTGTCGAGTTCGGTCGAGTATCCACCCACGTCGATCACCCCGGCAGTACCGTTCGTCTCAACGTGTTTTCACTTCCCGTCGGACTCTCGTCCGGCGGGAAGTTCCGTTTTGGCCAGGTGGCGGATTTCCCCGCACCGGCCGGCGGGAAGCCATCTTCGTTCGCTCCCGGGTTCGTCGCCACGTTTCCGGGTTGCCCCATCGGCGTGGTGTCTCACTCGTTTGCTTCGACGATCGCTCCCCACCCAGTTCGAGCGGTGGCCGAAGCCTCCGGTCTCCCTGTGGCTCGGCTCCGAGGAGCCTCACCGAGTGGTTCTCTACCTGTTCCAACAGCGTCCCGTAGCGATCGCCTCGGTTTCTCCGGGTAGCTCGCTGGGCCCGAGAGCCCTGCGTATTTCCCAGAACCCCGAGGGTCCTGCTTGCGATTCGCCGTTGGCGTGAAGCCCACTCAAGTCGCTGTGTTTTCCCTGGTCAAGAGGTTTCTCGATATCCCCATGGTTATCCGCAGGATTTCTCGGTTGTCCGCAGCCCATCCACAGTCTCCTGCCGCTTGTCCACCGGTTCACCCACAGTGTCGGGGCAGTGGCGGCGACGCCGTCGTGTTGGCCTCGGTCAGCGACGCTGTCGGTGCCCCGGGGTACCGTGCAGCAGATGTCGAATCTCTTCGCAGCGTCGGTGCCCGGCGATCCGGATGGCACCGGCACCCCGGATCGTTCCGACACCGTTGGTCGCGTCATCGGTATCGACGATGCCACGCCGCTCGAATTCTGGGTGGCCATCGACCCGGCGCACACCCTGCAACTCGACGACGTCGTTGCGCTCGATCGAGTCCTCCCCGATGGGCAACGGGTGCGGATGTTCGGTTTGGTGACCCAGGTGCGGGCTCGCCATGAAGGAGCCCGCTTCCAGAGTGATGTCTTCCTGATCGCCGAAGGAATCCTGCCGGCCGAGGTCAGCGAGGCGGCCCTGATCCAGCCCACCCGATTCGAACCCGAGATCCTGGTGCCCCCGCTGCCGGGCGCACCGGTCCGTCTGGCCACCGACGTGGAGCGCGACATGGCACTCTCGTTCGACGAGGTGGAGCGGCGTCTGCCGGCAGGGCTGTCACGCAACAACGAGCCGGTCTTCCTCGATCTCGACTTCGTCGACGGCACGAAGGGAGCCCACATCAACATCTCGGGCATTTCCGGCGTCGCGACCAAGACGAGCTACGCCACCTTCCTGATCTACTCGATGTTCTCCTCCGGCGTGCTCGGCGCCGAGGCCGCCAACACCAAGGCCCTGATCTTCAACGTGAAGGGCGAGGATCTGCTGTTCCTCGACCACGCCAACGCCGAACTCAGCGAGGAGGCGGCCGGCCGGTATCAGTTTCTCGGTCTCGAGCCGGCGCCGTTCCGTGACGTCGGGATCCTGGCGCCACCGCGCCGCGGTGATGCCAACGCCACGCCGGCCACCGGCTCTCGCACGTTGGGCGTTCGCCCCTTCTTCTGGACGATTCACCAGTTCTGCCAGCAAGGCCTGCTGCCGTTCCTGTTCGCCGATTCCGAGGATGAACGCCAGCAGTACACGATCGTGGTGCAGTCGGTCACGGCTCAATTGGCCCAACTTCCTGCCGCCGGCGACGGGGGCGTGAGTCTCGATGGTCGAACCATCCGTTCCTTTGCCGATCTGGTGGACGCCATCGAGATGAAGCTCATCCCGGACGATCCGGACGACACCGTGGACCAGCGTTGGACCGGCCGGGCCGTGGGAGCCGGCACCATCAACGCCTTCATCCGTCGCCTGGCCTCGGCCCGGCGCCATGTCGAACAACTGATCCGGGCCGACATCGCCGACGCGCAACAACACGCGCTGGATCTCGACGCCCACCAGGTGACGGTCGTCGACATCCATTCGCTCCACGATCGAGCCAAACGGTTCGTCGTCGGCGTCGTGTTGCGTCAGGCGTTCGATGCCAAGGAGGCCAGTGGTGTCGCCAAGCCCCTCCAGCTCGTCGTGCTGGACGAGCTCAACAAGTACGCGCCCCGCGATTCCTCCAGCCCCATCAAGGAGATCCTGCTCGACGTGGCCGAACGGGGCCGTTCCCTCGGGATCATCTTGATCGGTGCCCAGCAGACGGCGAGTGAGGTGGAGCGACGGGTGGTCTCCAATTCGGCCATCCGCATCGTCGGGCGTCTCGATTCGGCCGAGGCTCGGCGTGACGAATATGGCTTCCTGCCGCAGGTGCAACGGCAGCGCTCGACCATTCTGAAACCGGGTTCGATGTACGTGTCCCAGCCGCGACTGCCCGTGCCGTTGCTTGTCGAGTTCCCGTTTCCGGCGTGGGCCACCCGTTCGTCGGAGGCTCGGTCGGCCCCCTCCGACGACAACGATTCGGACCCGTTCGCGGGTCTGGCGTGAACCGCCTGCGTGCTGGTGTGGTGTTGCTAGTCTCACCGCCGTGAACAAGCCCTCAGACAAGCCCGCTCTCGTCGGTCCCGAGTCGGCACCGGCCATCGATCTCGACGAGCTGTTGCACCCCGAGGAACAGTCGCGGTTCCGGCGTCTGTGCCTGGAGACGTCGTCGGCCGAGTTGGCCGAACTGGCCGGCGTGGTGCAATTGCATGTCGATCAGGTGCGAGACGTGGCGGATCATCGAGCTGATGTCGAAACCGCCGATCGCATCGCCTCGGTCCTGATCAAGGTCCTGACCGGAACCAAGGGGTTCGCTCCGGACGAACGCGCCCTGCTTCGGGGGGCCGTGGAGTACTTCCTGCTCACCGAGGATGCCGACGGCGACCTCACCGACGTGTTGGGATTCGATGACGATGTGCGGGTGGTGAACTCGGTCCTCGACCGGATCGAACAGTCCGAGCATCGGATCACGTTCGACTGATCGAACGGTTCCGCTTCGATTCTTGCTTGTTCTCGCGATTCCGCCGTGTTTCTCGCGTGCCCGGCGCCGGTCTGGATGTCACACCGACGACGTACGGTTGAGTCCGTGGCCCACCGACACCAGGCACGAGGCATCCAGTGAAGTTGTTGCACACCAGCGATTGGCATGTCGGCAAAGCGATCCGCGGTCACAGTCGCGCCGACGAACACCGTGCCGTCCTCGACGAGATCGTTGGCGTCGCCCATCGGGAGGTGGTCGATCTGGTGGTCGTAGCCGGAGACCTGTTCGAGACCGCTGCACCATCGCCGGAATCGGAAGGCATCGTCTACGACGCCTTTCTCCGGTTGTCCGAGGTCGCTCCGGTCGTCGTGGTCGCCGGTAATCACGACAATCCCCGACGGCTCGGCGCCGTTGCCCCGCTGCTGCGCCTGGGTCGGGTCACCCTGGCCACCGAGCCGGTCGCCCCGGACCTCGGCGGGGTTGTCTCGATGCAGGTCGAGGATGGCACCCGGGTGCAGGTCGCTCTGTTGCCCTTCGTGTCCCAGCGCGGCATCGTTCGGGCAGAACAGCTGATGAACGACGCCGCCTACGAGCAGGCCCAGCGCTACAGCGATCGCCTGCAACGAGTGCTGGCCGCCCTGACCAGCGGGTTCAACTCGGACACGGTCAATCTGATCGTGGCCCACGCCTTCGTCCGGGGCGGTGCTGCCGGGGGTGGTGAGCGGTCGGCACACCTCCAGGACGAGTATGCGATCCCTGCCGTGGCCTTTCCGGCAAGTGCCAGCTACGTGGCGCTCGGACATCTCCATCGGCCGCAAGTGGTTCGAGGTGCGACGTCGATGCACTACTGCGGCTCGCCGCTGCAGCTCGACTTCGGCGAGGAACAACAGACCAAGCAAGTGAATCTGGTCGAGCTGGCACCGGGCCTGCCGGCCAAGGTCACGCCGATCCCCCTGGTCTCGGGTCGAGGGCTGCAAACCCTTCGAGGCACGCTTGCCCAGCTCGAATCCGTGGCCGACACCGTTGGCGACGCGTGGCTCCGGGTGCGGGTCAACGAAGCCTCTCGTCCCGGTCTGGCCGATGACGTGCGAGCGATTCTCGGTCAGGGGGTCGTCGATGTGGTCGTCGATCACGACACCGTGCCCCTGGCGCGGGCTGCTCGTCGACGAGATGGCCGATCGCCCCAGCAGCTCTTCGGCGATTATCTGGCCCAGACCGAGGTGGTGGATCCGCGCCTCGAGCTCGGCTTCGGCCAACTCTGGGACGAGGTGGTGCAGGGGAATGACGTGGTGCAGGGAAATGACGCGGTGCAGCGGGACGGCGCTGGGGTCGGTGGCGTGTGAGACCGATCCGCATCGAATTGGAGGGTTTCTCGACGTTCAAGGAACGAACGGTCATCGAGTTCGGTGACGCCGACCTGATCGCCTTCGTCGGCCCGACGGGTTCGGGAAAGTCCAGCATCATCGACGGCATGACGTTCGCCCTCTACGGGTCGGTGGCCCGCTATGGCGATGCTCGGCTGGTGGCCCCCGTCATCCATCAAGGTCAGAACGAGGCCAAGGTTCGCCTCGACTTCGAACTGGCCGGCGTTCGCTACGTCGCGGTTCGGGTCGTTCGTCGGACCAAGACCGGGGCCACCACCAAGGAGGCTCGACTGGAGCAATTGGGTGACGTCGATGATGGTCGTGTTCCGGTCCTGGCCTCGGGAGCCAAGGAACTGACCGAGAAGGTCGAGGAACTCCTGGGTCTCGATTTCTCCCAGTTCACCCGCACGGTGGTGCTGCCCCAGGGTGAGTTCGCCGACTTCCTCAAGGACGAGCCTGCCAATCGCCAGAAGCTGTTGCGTCGTCTGCTCGACTTCGAGGTCTACTCACGGATGGGCTCCTTGGCCAGGGACGTTGCCAAGAAGGCCGCCGGTCAGGCCGAGCTGATCGAGGCCCAGTTGACTCGCTATGCCGATCTGACGCCGGGTCTCGTCGACGAGCAGCGGTCCCGACTCGGTGCGCTGGGCTCGTTGGCCGAGACGGCCCGAGCCGGTCTCGACGAGATCGACCGAATCGAGGAGCGTCTGGTCGCGCTGCGTTCGGCGGTGACCACAACCGATCATCATCTGGCAGCGCTGACGGCGGTCGATGTGCCGCCGGCAGCCCGCGTCGCCAGCGATGCAATGGCCTCCCTCCGTCGAGAGCTGGAACAGAACCGATTGGCCGTCACCGAGGCTCGGGCTGCACTCGCTGTCCGCGAAGCCGAAGCCGCCGTCGCCGGCGATGCCCGCGACCTCGAGCGGCAACGGTCGGCCGTGATCC
>CALACD010000112.1 GCA_937890445.1 uncultured Acidimicrobiia bacterium
AGGGAGGTGAAAGCAAGGACAGGACAGAGGAAAGTGAGAACAAGGACCACACCAAGGTGCCTGGCAAGACCCACAATGGGACGACCACCGAGGACCTCGCCGAGGACGGGCGCGCGGCCATGGCGGCCGAAGCCGATCGGTCGGTGTGGCAACGCATCATCAGTGGCCTCGGCTCGCTCGATCGGTTGCTGTCGGGCGAGGCACGCGAAGACTTCCAGAGCATCGCCCACGACATTCTGGCCCCGGCCCTGGCCGGACTCGGGCTCTCGAGCCTTCCCGCGGACGATGACCGGACCCGCCAGTTGCGGGGCGACCTGATCCGCGCCATGGGCACCCTGGCCAACGACCTCGAGATCCAGCAGGAAGCCCAGCGCACCGTAGCCGAGGGCCGACGGAACCCCGAACTGGTCGATGCTGCCATCATGGCGGCCGCCGTCGAGGTGACCGCCAGCGTCGGCGATGAGGCCGACTTCGAGGATTTTCGAGCACTGTCGGCGGCAGCCGAGACCCCGCAGGAGGAGTTGCGCTACCTGTATTCGCTGGCCGACTTCCCTGACCCCGACTTGGTTGCTCGCCTGTATCCGTCGATCCTCGACGGTGAGATTCGGACACAGAACGCTCCGTTCTGGCTGCGTCGGGCCCTGGCCAATCGGGCCGTGGGCCCCGACACCTGGCGGTTCATCGTCGACAACTGGGATGCCCTGGTCGCGGCCTTCCCCAGTAGTTCGATCACCCGCATGGTCGATGGTGTCACCACGTTCACCGAACCGGACGACGTCCGTGACGTTGCCGCGTTCTTCGCAGCCCACCCCGTCCCCCAGGGGGCCAAGACGTTGTCCCAGATTCTCGAGCGGCAACGGGTCGGTGCTGCGTTGCGGGCACGCGAAGCGCATCGACTCGCCCAGACGATCACGCCCTGATGCCGGTCCGCCTCGCCCGTCCCCCGTTCACGCCCTCTGCGCTTCAGGTCTGGGCCGTCGAGGACACGTCGATCCAGCTCACCTGGGGATCGCTGCCGGCGGGGCCCATTCGAGTCTCGGCCCAGGATCGGACCGTCGAGATCGAGCACACCGGGGGCCCGGGCGAATTCACCTTGTCCGGGCTCTCACCGGCCACCGACTACCGCGTCCACGTCGACCATCGGGCCGGGACCCGGACGCTCGAAGCCCGAACCCTGGCCACACCGCCCGGCGCCCTCCTGAGTCGGGTCGCCACCGTGTCGGACCTCCACATCGGTTCGCGACGGTGGGGCTTCCTCAAGACCATGGTCGAGACGGAACCGTTCGACACGCCGTTCCCCGTGCGCTGTGCTCGTGCCGCCATTGGTGAGGCCATTGCCTGGGGGGCCGAGCTCATCATGATCAAGGGTGACGCCGTCAACCACCGAAGCCCCCACAACTTCGCCGAACTCGGCAGACTCGTCGACCTCTTCCCCGACACCCCGATGCTTCTCGTCCCCGGCAATCACGACGTCGATTTCCAGCACTCGACCATGGAGCTGCCGGCCACGGTCGGTGAACGGGCTCTTCCCTTCACCACGACCGTGGTCCATCTCGACGTACCCGGCCTTCGGGTGATCGCCGGCGACACGTCGATTCCCGGTCAGGGACCAGGCACGCTGGCCCGCACCGGCGAGGCCATGATCCAGACTGCGGCCGAGGCCGACCGACCGGCTCTCGTCGGGGTTCATCATCATTTCGATCGGTTGTCGCGCCCGACGCACTGGCCACCCGGCATACCCAAGGCCGAGGCGAAGCCCTTCTTCGACGACCTGAGGAGAGGCAACCCGGACGTCCTGGTCACCTCCGGGCACTCCCACCGGAACCGAGCCCGCCGTCACCAGGGAGTTGCCGTGACCGAGGTGGCGTCGACCCGGGATTGGCCCGGTGTCTGGGCGGGATATGCCGTCCACGAGGGTGGGATACGACAGGTGGTGCGGCGGGTCGCGGCTGCCGATGCCGTGGTGTGGCACGAATACAGCCGAGGGGCCGTGCTCGGGGCCTGGGAACACTGGGCCCCCGGCCCACTCGCACAACGGAGTCTTGCCATCAACTGGTCGACAGACTCGTAGCGGTTTTCCGGGTTCGCTGCCAGAATGCCAGGCATGGCCGACACCACCACAGATCACCGCGACGAGCCGAAACGACGCCCCGGCGTTGCCGGGGGGGGCACCGGCGGTGGCCGATGACGGCGACGTCGCCTTCGGCGGCATGGTCGGCATCGCGGTGGCAGCGGAACCGGACGAAGCAACGGGAGAGGAACTGGACGAGGACGCGGCGCCGACCACGACCGAGACCCCGACCACGACCGAGGCACCAGCAGCTGCCGTCGATGCCGCAGCCGCGACGGTGACGGCCTCTTCCGACGGCATCGTGCTGGCCGGCACCGTCCCGAGTGAGGACATCGCCACGAGCCTGCGGGCCGCGGCCGCAGACCAGTACCCCGAGGATCAGATCGACGATCAGCTCGAGGTCGTCGAAGGAGCCGAACCGTTCACCCTCACCGTCAGCGGCACCCTCGACGACGCAGTCGTAGTCGACGGGTTGACGGCATCCTTCGATGCCCTGGGTCTTGGAACCGGCCTGTCGAACGAACTGGCTCTCAGCGAAGGCGGTGCCGCGGTCGCCGAATTGAACGATCTGTTCGCACTGGAGCCGATCCAGTTCGAAACGGGAACCGCCACCATCGTTGCCGATTCGCTTCCCACGCTCGCAGCTGCGACGGAGATCCTGTTGGCCAATCCCGACCTGGCCGTCGAGGTCGGTGGCCACACCGACTCCCGTGGCAACGACGAGGGCAACCTGGCCCTGAGCCAGCTACGAGCCGATGCCGTGGTCGCAGCACTCCAGGACGGCGGCGTGACCAACGATCTGACTGCGGTCGGCTACGGCGAGACGGACCTGAAGGAAGATCCGGACGACACAGCGGAGAAGCAGCAGGCCAACCGCCGCATCGAGTTCAAGCTCCTGTAGCCATCGTCCGCCAGGCCCGAGCCAGTCGCTGAAGCCCCTCTCGCAGCTGTGGCTCGGGTCGATCGAAACACAACCGGATGAACGACGATCCGTTGCCGTCGACCGACGCTGCGTCGCCTGTCGCGATCGTCACTCCCTCGGCTGCGCTGCGGTGAGCCAGGGTTGCCGCGACCGGCGAACCCAGGTCGATCCACAGCGAGAGACCACCTCGGGGTTCGGCGACCTGCCAGCCCGGACACAGGTCACCCAGCAGTTCCTGGGCCATGCCGGCCCGTCTGGCCAACGTCCGTTGTCGCGACTCGGCCATGACGTCGAAGTTGCTCAGCAGGGCGGCCGAGATGACCTGGGACGGAATGGAACTGCCCAGATCGTCGGCAAGACGAGATCGCACCATCTGGTCGACGACGCGACCCGACGCCCGGAGCCACCCGATGCGGAGACCGCCCCATCCGAGCTTCGACACCGATCCCACCACCACCGTTGCGGGAGCGAGCGCGGCGAGGGGTCGAGGGCGCCGGCCGTCGAAACGAAGATCACCGAGCACCAGATCCTCGATCACGGTCAACCCCAACCGGGTCACGGTGTCGGCCAACCGTCGGATGTCGGCATCGTCGGCCACGAACCCGGTCGGATTGTGGACCGACGTCTGGAGGTAGGCCAGTCGACAGTCGTTGGCTCGCACCAGTCGACCGAGGCCGGCCACATCGATGCCGCCCTCGACCCGAGCCAGCGGCAACGGCTCCAGTTGTCGCGCCGCCAGAAGGTCGACGACTCCCGGATAGGTCGGTTCGTCCACGATCATCCGATCGCCGGGACCGGCGAAGTGGGCAAAGGCCAAGGCCAGAGCGTGTTGAGCTCCGTTGGTGATCAGGATCTGGTCGGCCTCGGTCTCCAGACCGTCGGTGGTGAATCGCTCGGCCACGGCGGCCCGTAGCTCCGGGAGTCCGGCCGGGGTGTAGCCGTGCCGTGACCCGGCCTGCATCAGTGCATCGAGATCGACGTCCACATCGGGAAGGGCCCGTGCATCGGCCGGGCTCGAGGCGGCGAGATCGATGCCTCCCCCATCACCGCCGACCCCGTCGCCGGCAACTCTGGTCCCACTTCCGTGGCGGGCATCGAGCAAGCCCTCGCTCTTGAGTTCCCCCAGGGTCGCGGTGATGGTCGACCGACTGACACCCAGCGAGCGAGCCAAGGTCCGTTCGGAAGGCAACACGACACCGGCTGGCAGCACTCCAGTGGTGATGGCCTGCCGGAACGCATCGCCGAGGCGACCGTGGAGCGAAGCACCGTCACCGGTAGCCCAGTCCCCCAGCATGTTCAGCAGCGCCCGGGTCCCGAGGCGTTCGGCGGCTTCGGTCGTCATGGGGACAAGTACAACAGATTGGCCTGCTGTGGACCAACCAATTCCCCCCGTTGGTTCAGGACCGACTGCCCCGTCGGTCGACCCGCACGGCCAGGATCCACCGCATGATGTTGACGTCGATTCCGTAGAAGGCTGCCAGCACCTCGGGGTTCGAGTCGGCGACCAATTGATCGGCGAAGGACGGATGGCGGGCCAACAATCGGGCCCGCTCGTCCACGAACTCGACCGCCCGGGCAACCGTGCGCAGCGAGCAACCGTTGGCCAGGGCAGCTTCGGCCGCCGTCGAACCGCTGGCCCGATCAGCGGCGATCTTCAGGTAATCGAACCGCACCGCAGAGCTGCGGAACGTCTCGCTCGCCGCTTCGCCGGCCGCGGCCAACGATGCCCCGGCCCGAGATCGGGCCCGTTCGGACAGCTCGTCGTCGTCGAGTGATCGTACGGCCCGGGCCATGGCCGACCACAGACGATGCGCCACCTCGTGACGACTGTGGGCTTCGGCTTGCTCGGCGGCAGCCCGCAGATCGCCCACCGTCAGTGCGGCATCGGAGCGCGCCAGATCGACTTCGACATCGAAAACACTGGGATCGATACTGCCTTCGATCGGTCTCAGCCTCAATCGTCCGCGTGTCGCAACTGCCCGCATCCCCTCTGTATCGGCAGAATCCGGGTCGAGCTGAGAAGAACGGCCCACGGTCGACGACACCGAGACGTTCACCCGAAGAGGTGCGGTTCCTCCAACTCGGTTCGACGAAGCGGTGCCGGCTGATCGGTCACCGTCACCTCCTCGATGCGTTCCAGCCGGAAGCTTCGGTGATCGTCGGCCGATCGACACCACGCCATCAGGTACCAATGCTTGTCACGCGTCACCAACGCAATCGGTTCGACCGTGCGCACGGCGAGCGTTCCGTCGGCGCCCCGGAAACGAAGAACGACGACCCGCTGAGCTTCCAGTGCCCTTCGCAGCTCTTCCACGACCGGACCGGAGAGTCCGACGATGCGACGAGCCGTCGACGGGTCCGATGCCGACATGGCGGCGATCAGCTTCCGTCGAGCAGAACGAGCCGCTTCGACGAAGGGGCCCGAGGAAGAACCGGACAGCGCAATGGCCATGGCCGCCGCCTCGGCCGGAGTGAAAGCGAGAGGAGCCAACGGTCGGTCGACTCCCAATCGATACCCGCCGTTGGGCCCCGCCGTCCCCACCACGGGAACCCCGACCTCGGCCAGCGTGACCAGGTCGCGTTCGATGGTTCGGGTACTGACCGAAAGCAACGTCGACAACTGGGCGGCAGTGACGGGTTCGGGACCGGCGACTCTCAGCTCGTCGAGAAGTCGGTACAGCCGATCGGTGCGGGTTTCCTCACGCGGGCTCACCGGACAAGCTTGCATCATTCGCCAACGGCAGGCGAAGCCGAACCCGCCCCCCGGGGCCGGCTTCGATGGCGATGTCGCCTTCGTGCGCCTCGACCAACGTCTGGGCGATGGCCAGTCCGAGGCCGGCGCCACCCAGTCCCGACCGGGCACCATCGGCCTGGCTGAAGCGTTCGAAGGCTCGGGGCACGAACTCGGCTGCGAAACCTTCTCCCTGGTCGAGGATCTCGACCAGGACCATGCCCTTGGCCACCCACACGCCGACATCGACGGATCCGCTGGGCGGCGAGTGCCGGATGGCGTTGTCGAGGAGATTGCGCAGCACTCGCCCCAGCGCGCTGGCATCGCCGCTGATCGGGATGGCCGCCGACAGGTTGGAGTTCACCACGATGTGTCGTTCCAGTGCGGCGGGACCAACGGCCTCCCTTGCCTCGTCGATGAGTTCGGCCAGGTCCAGGGGCTCTCGAGCCAGTGAGAGACTGCCGCTGTCGGCACGGGCCAAGAGGAACAAGTCCTCCACCAGTCGCTCGAGTGCCACCACGTTGCGTCGCATGGCCGGGAGATGGTCATCCTGGCTGCCGACACCGTCCTGGAGCGCTTCCACCGATGCCAGCAGCGATGCCAGAGGTGTCCGGAGGTCGTGGCTCAGGGCGCTGACGACGGCCCGCCGTTCGTCCTCGGCCGCGTCTCGCTCGGCCTCTGATCGTGCCAGCTCGCGTCCCAGCTGATCGACGGTGGCGGCCAGGTCTCCGAGCTCGTCCTGGCGAGTCAGCCCCGTTCTGCTCGAACGATCCCCACCCGCGATTGCGGCAACGGTGGTGGCAACGGCGTCGAGGTCGTTGACCAATGGTCGGGCGAGCCGCCAACCGACGATGATGGCCGCCAGACCCGTGATCACGGCCACCATCGACACGTACCCGACATCGCTGCCCGACAGCACCATGCCAACGGCACCGATGAGACTTCCGGCGATGGCGAGCAGCGGACCGATGGAGGCCAGAACGGGAACGGCCTGACGCAGGTTGAGGCGACGAAAGAACGGCGGAAGCACCACCGTGGCGGCCGTCGACAAGACGACGGTGGCCACGACGAAAACCCCGATGCTGGCCGTGTCCGGCATCATCTCCGCTGCCAGCAGCGAACGGGTCATGGGTCGAAGCGGTAGCCGACGCCGTAGACCGTGACCAGCCGCAACGGCTGGGCCGGGTCGGCTTCGATCTTGCGGCGCAGCCGACGGATGTGCACGGTGATCGTGCTCGGGTCCTGCCAGTCCGGACTCGACCCCCAGACGTCACGGAGCAAGTCACCCCGGCTGTGCACCTGACCCGGCGTGGACGCAAATCGGGCAAGCAGGTCGAACTCCTTGGGGGGAAGATCGAGCTCCTCACCCCGCTGCGTGGCGCGGCGGCCCACGAGGTCGATGACGAGGTCGCCGACCTCGATGGTCTCGGGTCCAGCGGTACCAGAACTGCGAAGGACGGCTCGAACTCGGGCCGCCACTTCTCGGGGAGAAGCTGGTTTGGCCAGATAGTCATCGGCTCCCAGTTCGAGGCCGGCGACTCGTTCCGACTCCCGACCCTTGGCACTGAGCACGATCACGGGAACCTGATCACCGGTCGCCCGCAGCTTGCGCAGGACCGTGAGCCCGTCGACGCCCGGCAGCATCAGATCGAGGACCACCAAATCGGCGCGCTGGCGCGCCAGCTCGGCCAAGGCCTCGGTTCCATCGGCTGCGGTCCGGACCGTGAACCCCTCGAGTTGCAGGTAGGTGGCCACGATCTCCCGGACCTGCGGTTCGTCGTCGACAACCAGGACGTCGGGGGGAGAGCTCATGGACTCTGTGAACACCGTTCCGACCCTGCGACTTCCTCGGTTCACCACTTGTTTTCACCGTCTGCCGTCACGGCTTGCGGTCCAGCAGCAACGGGACGATGCACGCCAGCGAGTCCAGACACACCTGTCGATCCACCAGCCACTCCTCCAGATCGGCGAGCGCGACCCGGTCCACCCGCTCCACCTCTCCATCGGGGCAGGTCGGTTCGCGATCGGATCGAGCCAGATAGGCCTGACCGAGAACCCGACCGTCCTCGGCCTCATAGCGAACTCCGCCGAGCGAGAAGAGCGCGATGCCTTGCAGCCCTGCTTCTTCGGCCAGCTCCCGCTCGGCGGCATCGAGCCACGGCTCACCCACATTGCAGATCCCACCGAAGCAGACGTCCCACCAGCTGGGGTACACGTCCTTCCATGCCGCTCGCCGATGGACGACCAGCCGATCCAACGAGTCGACGACGGCGACGTAGGTACACCGGTGCCGGAGGTTGTCGGCTCGCAGCGCAGATCGGGTCACGACCTCGAGCACCTGGCCGTCGGCATCGACGTGCTCGACCAGTTCCTTGGCCGCTGAAGCGGCACGGTCAGCCTCCAAGGGTCTCCCTGGCCTCGGCCATCGTGGCTCGCTGTTCGATCAGCTGCCGGGCCTGAACGGCTTGTCGAGGCCGGTTCCACGCCAACGCGCCGACCAGTTCGTCTCTGTCGGGCCGGCCGTAGATCTGCACGAATCGTTGTTCTGCCATCGAGCCGTGGACAACCTCGGCCGAACTGGTGGGCATCCCGGCCAGCTGAATCTTCCGATCGTACTGATCGGACCAGAACCAGGGCACCGGGGCGAACGGCGCCACCTCGTCCTCGGCAAGCAGTCGACGGGCGACGTAGGCCCCCTGATCGACGGCATTGTCCCACTGCTCGACCCGAGTCAGCTGTTCACCGAAACGCACGTTTGGCCATCGGGCCACATCTCCGGCCGCGACGACACCCGGGGCCGCCAGACACGTCTCGTCGCACACGACGCCGTCGTCGATGGTGAGACCCGAACCTTCGAGCCAACCGGTGTTGGGAGTGACCCCGATACCGACGACGACCACATCGGCCTCGACGACCGTGCCGTCCGCCAGCGCCACCCCGGCCACGGTATGAGCCCCGGCACCTTCGCCCGACACCAGGGAGTGAACGCCGACACCAAGGCGCACGTCCACGCCATGGGACCGGTGGAGGTCCGCGATGGCCAGGCCGGCCGCGGTGTCGAGGACCCGACCGAGCGGCGACTTCGCCGCTTCGATCATCGTGACCTCGAGTCCCCGTTCTCGGGCAGTGGCGGCAACTTCGGCGCCGATGAAGCCGGCCCCGATCACGGCCACTCGCTTCGGTTCGGCATCGAACGCGTCGCGCAGGGCTCGGGCATCGTCGAGGGAGCGCACGACGTACACGCCCTCGAGGTCAGGACCCGGGAGCCGACGGGCCGACGCTCCCGTCGCGATGATGAGGCCGTCGTAGGGGATCGAGGTGCCGTCGGCCATCATGACGGACGATCCCGACAGCTCCAGAGCTCGGGCTGGAACCCCGATCCGCCAGTCGATCCCGAGTTCATCGGGATCGACAGCGGCCCGAAGCCGGAGCTTCGATTCGTCCCACGAGCCTGCCAGGTACTGTTTCGAGAGTGGCGGCCGGTCGTAGGGGTAGTGGGGTTCGTCGCCGATGATCGTCAACGAACGGTCGTAGCCTCCGCGCCGGAGCATCTGCGCGGCCTGCATGCCGGCCAGCGACGCACCGACGATGACGATATGGGCCAAGGAATCCGTGGCAGTCAACGGAGCGGCTTGCTCAGTCTTCGAGCGTGATGGCCTGCTTGGGACACCGCTCGACGGCTTCGCGAACACGATCATGGAGCTCGGGCCCGGGGTTCTCGTCGAGGATGTACAAGAAATCGTCGTCTCGAACCTCGAACACCTCGGGAGCGATGCCCATGCACACCGCGTTGCTTTCACACAGATCGAAATCGACGACAATCTTCACTGGTCTCTCCACAGTTCTCTCGTGCACGGATGGACGAGGCGAGTGTAGATCGGATCCGATCAGGCCTCGGCAGCCAACTGCAGAACTTCGCCCTCGGGGATCGCTCCCCGCCAGCTGCCGATCTCCTCGCCGGCAGCATTGACGAGCACGACGGTTGGTTGGCTGGACACACCGAAGTGCGACCACGAGGTGAAGCCCTCGTCCCAGTACATCGGGAACGACACCGTCCCGGTGGTTTCCCGGAACTCCTGGGCGAACCCGAAACTGTCCTGGGCTCCCATGCCGATCACCCGAACCGTGTCTGCGTTCTGCCGAGCAAACTGCTCGACGTCCGGGCCCTCGGCCCGGCAGACGCTTCAATGAGGCGCCCAGAACCAGAGCAGGACCGGCGTGTCACCCCCACCGAGTTCGGTCGCCAGATTCGCCGAGTCACCGGTCGAGACATCGAGCACATCGATGTCGGGGAAGAAATTGGCCGCCGTCTCGGCGCTCTCCGCCGATTCCGTCGACGAGTCCGCTGGTTCCCCATCGGACACCGCGTCGGATGCCGCAGGCGAGTCATCGGCCGCCACGGTCGAGGACGAGGCCGGGCTCTCGGTTGGAGCGATGGCGTTGTTGTCGGCTGATCCGCCGCACGCGGCCACTCCGAGGGAGAACGCCGCTGCGAGCAGGATCGTTGACGCGTAGGGTCTGGTGGGCATGCTGGACCGAACCCACGACCCCCGGCATCCATTCCGCACCAGCCGGACGAAGTTCTGAACATCTGCGGAACGACGGAAGCGTCGTTTCCCGTTCTGCGTTAGAAGCATCCATGACCAAGCAATCCACCACCATCGCCTCCGCTACGGCCGGAGCTCTGGCCGGCGCAATGGCGTTGGCAGCCGGCGAGTTCGTGGGAGGTCTGGCAGCACCGACCCCGGGCCCCGTCACCGCGGTGGCCAATCGAGTGATCGACAATGCACCGGGATGGTTCGTCGACTTCGGCAAGAACCTGTTTGGTCTCAGTGACAAACCGGCACTCATCCTGGGAACCATCTTGTTGTCCGTGATCCTGGCCTCGGGCCTCGGCATGGCGTCGCGCCGACGCCGCTCGGTCGGCGTGACCGGCATCGGCCTCTTCGGTCTCGTCGGGTTCCTCGCCATCGCCGGCGACGCCTTCGGCGGCATCGTGTCCGGCTTGCTCATCGCCGGAACAGCGGCCGCGGCCGGAATCCTGACGCTGCTGGTCCTGCTCGATCGGGTCCAACCTGCAGGTTCGGTCGTACAGGACGAGCAAACCCAGGATGCGCCGACCGACCCTGCTGCCAGCCGTCGGTCGTTCCTCGGTTGGGCCGGCGCAGTCGCCGCACTTGCCGCCGTCGGCGGAGCGGCTGCCCAAGGCCTGCGAGGCCGATCATCCGCGGCCGAGGCACGGGCGGCGGTCACCCTTGCACCCGTCGTCACGGCCGAGCAGGTGGCAACCGACGTCGCCGACGCCCAGGCCAATCCCATCGCCGCCACCGAGGGGATCACACCGATCGTTGTTCCCAACGACGACTTCTACCGGATCGACACCGCTCTCCCGGTGCCCCAGGTGGACCCCAAGGACTGGAACCTGACCATCAGGGGAATGGTGGATCGGGAGCTGACCTTCACCTATGACGAGCTCCTGGACCGAGCCACGACCGTCGCCCCGGTCACGTTGTCGTGTGTCTCCAACCAGGTCGGTGGCAACCTGGTCGGCAACGCCGTATGGCAGGGCGTGCCACTGATCGAGCTTCTGGACGAGGCCGGAGTGCAGTCGGGGGCGACCCAGATCAAGAGTGTCTCGGTGGACGGGTGGGACTGCGGTTTCCCCACCGATCTCGCCTACGACGGACGGACGGCACTGGTCGCCGTTGCCATGAACGGCGTTCCGCTTCCCATCGATCACGGCTTTCCTGCCCGGTTGGTGGTCAGCGGCCTGTACGGCTACGTCTCGGCCACCAAGTGGCTGAAAGACATCGAACTCACGACGCTCGAGGACTTCGACGGATACTGGATTCCGCGTGGTTGGTCCAAGCTCGGTCCGATCAAGACCCAGTCGAGGATCGACACCCCGCGCAACGGTTCCGCCATACCCGAGGGGACCGAGACCGCGATCGCCGGCGTGGCCTGGGCCCCCAACAAGGGAATCGCCAAGGTCGAGGTTCGGGTCGACGACGGCCCTTGGACCGAGGCGCTCCTCGGGGAATCCCTGGGCGACAATGCCTGGCGTCAGTGGTACCTGTCGTGGACAGCGGTCCCGGGAGATCACCGAGTACAGGTTCGGGCCACCGACAACACGGGTGAAACCCAAACCGAGGTCCAAACGGCTCCCGCCCCCAATGGCGCCAGTGGTTGGCATACGGTCTCGGTGAGCGTGTAGTCACCGATTGCCGATGATCAGGGCAGATAGGGACGGGGGTCGGTGGCGACACCGTTGACCCGCACCTCGAAATGGAGGTGGGGTCCTGTGGAGTTCCCGGTCGAGCCGACATAGCCGATCACTTCGCCCCGCCCCACCGACTGACCGGCGCTGACAGCGATCTGCGACTGATGGGCATAGAGGGTGCTGATGCCTCCACCGTGACTGATGACCACGGTGTTTCCGTACCCGCCCCGCGGACCGGCCGAGATCACGGTGCCTCCCTTGGACGCCGCGATGGGTGTGCCGGTCGATGCTCCGAGATCGATTCCGGCGTGGAGCCGTCGAGTGCCGTAGATGGGGTGAATCCGATAGCCGAACTCGCTGGTGACGCGAGCGTTGATCGGCCATTGGAATCCGGCGGCGGAAGGACCGGTGGCAGCCGGTGACGGAGGTGGTGGCGGCGGCAGAAGCTTGGCCTCTTCCTCCCGGATGAACTGTGTGAGCTCCTCCTCTTCGGAGGCGAAGGTGTCGAGCGTTTGCTGCCATTCCTGCACCCGAGCCTCGAGCTCTGCCTTGAGCGTCGCCTGCACCTCGCGTTGAGCTTCGAGGTCGGCGAGAAGGGTCATCATCTCGGCCTCCAGAAGCGTGGCTTCATCGACCGCGGCCTGGGCGATCGAGCGGGAGATCTCGCGATCTTCGATGACGACCCGTAGTTGCTCGAGCAGGTCAGCGGTATCGGTGTTGGCCAATTGGAGCATGGTCTGTTGCCGGATGGCCTGGGTGGGATCCTCGGCACCGAAGAAGATGTTCTGTTCGCCGTCCTGAGAGCTGTTGAGGAAGCCGGACACGGCCAAGGAGCCGAGCTGGGCCTCGATGCCAGCCCGCTGGTCATCTGCCGCCACCACCTCGGCTTGGGCCTGTTCGGAAACGGTCCTGGCCACGTCGAGTCGGCGACGAGCATCGTCGAGTTCCTGTTGCTGGGCATTGACCGAGTCGGTGATTGCCTGGAGCGCCGCTGCGACCTCCGCGTCGGCAGCCTTGGCCGCATCGAGTTCGCGGGCCGCTTCGGCCTTCTGATCACGAATGTCGTCGCGCTGCGAGCGAGCGTCGGCAATGGAGTCCTGACCCTGGGCGTCGGAGGACCCGACGAGACCGAGAACCACGAAGGCGGCAAGGATGGCCGCGAGTCGACGCATGAACGGACAATCCTACAATCGCAGTAGCGTGGGAACGTGCATCCGTTCCTGGAAGGCGTGAGCCCGCTCGCCGTGGCTCTCGGTGGCGATGTCGTCGGTCCCGGCGAGCTCGCCGATGGCGACATCCCACTGCACTTCTGCGGTGAACTGGTCGGCGGCTATCGACCAGCCGGTCTCCAAGGTGCACTCGACCGCCTCATCAACCAGATCGAGCGAGAATTCGGTTGTGCGCTGACCGATCTCGACCGCCAACGCAAACAGGATGTGGTCAGACGCCTCGACGAACTCGGAGCGTTCACGCTCCGCAAGGCAGTCGAGGACATCGCCGACCGTCTCCAGGTCAGCCGTTTCACCATCTACAACTACTTGAACGCTCATGATTGAACCCACACCCCACACCGACCTTCATCTGGAGTTCACCGTCGAGCCCTTCGTCGAGCACCGACCGGGACCCCATGTCCTGGCCGCCATCGATGCGGCCCGTGTCGACCAGGACCTGGATGTCGAGGTCGGCCCGTTCGGCACCAGCGTTCGGGGTGAACGAGACGCGGTGCTGAAGGCGGCGACCGAGGTTCTGGCTCGAGCGTTTGCCAATGGTGCCACCCGAGTGGTCCTCCAGGTGTCGACAGACTGAGCGGGTGCAGTGAAGGATGCACGGAGGGACGGATGCAAGGACGGACCAGTGTCGCTATCGGATAGGTTCGGAATCATGGTCGACGAACAAGAGCGCGAGGTCCTCGACTGGGCCACCTACGGCACCGCCATCCGAGAATTGGCTCGGCAGGTGGCCGACAGCGGCTTCCGGCCCGACATCATCCTGGCCATCGCCCGGGGTGGCCTGTTCGCTGCCGGTTCGCTCGGCTATGCCTTGTCGGTGAAGAACCTGTACGTGATGAATCTCGAGTTCTACTCCGGGGTCGATGACCGTATGGAGATGCCGGTCATGCTGCCGCCCTACATGGACAAGGTCGACCTGACCGACGCCAAGATCCTGATCGCCGACGACGTCGCTGACACGGGCCACATGCTCAAGGCGGTGCACGAGTTCTGCCAGGACGTGGTTGCAGAATCCCGCACCGCGGTCCTCTACGAGAAGTCCCACTCGTTGGTCAAGTGTGACTACATCTGGCGGCGAACCGACCAGTGGATCAACTTCCCGTGGTCGACCGAGCCGCCGATCGTCGGCCCCGAGGCCGGCAACATCGTCCTCGACGCCTGACGACACCGTCCCCGACGGCTGACGACACCGCCCCGACGGCTGGCAACATCGTCCTCGATATCACTCACAGCGCCTTTTCACTCTCCCCTTGCCACAGTGAGTGATTTTTCGTAGGCTCGGTTGCGGCGGACATCGGATGTGGCGAACGCCGATGCAGCGAACAACGACAAGGCGGATGCGTAATGGGCAAGTACTTCGGCAAGAACCACGATGAGGTCGAATCGAACGGCGGACCGGAAACCGGCGAACCGAACATCGATGCGACCGAGGTCGTGGCAGCGCCTGATGGCCCGTTGACCGACGACGAAGCCTTCTCGGCGCTGGCGTCGGCCATCGCCGCATGATCGCGGCCCGCCGAAGGCGGTAACGTTCGAGGCTCGTGCCTGCTCCGAGCCCCCACCACCCTTTCAACCACCGACAAGCCCAGGCTCTGGTGTTCTACACCTCGGCCGCAATCCTGGTGCTGGAGATCCTGGCCGGCAGGCTCATGGCACCGTATGTCGGGGTATCGCTCGAGACCTTCACCGGCATCATCGGCGCGATCCTGGCCGGAATCGCCCTGGGAAGCGCAGTCGGCGGCCGTCTGGCCGATCGACGCCCCCCCGAACAGTTGCTGGGCCCGACCCTGGTGCTCGGCGGCGCACTGTCGGCGCTGGCCATTCCGATCATCGCCGTCGTCGGCCCCGGCATGAGCGCCGATCCGATCTCGATCGTCCTCCTGGCGTCACTGTCCTTCGTCGCCCCCACCACCGTGATCAGCGCCGTCAGCCCGATGGTGGCCAAACTCCAGCTCGATGATCTCGGAGACACCGGGCGAATCGTCGGTTCGTTGTCGGCCGCCGGCACCTTCGGCGCGCTCGCCGGCACCTTCGTCACCGGCTTCGTGCTGGTGTCCGCAGTGGCGACACGCCCCATCGTGCTGGGAGTGGCGGCATCGCTGGTCGCCGTCGGACTGTACCTGTGGGTTCGGCTGGCCGGGGTTCGACCTCACACCGGGATCGCTGCCGTGGTGCTGGCCGTGTTCGGTCTCGGGGCCAACATCAGCGGTCCGTGCGACGCCGAGACCGCCTATGCCTGTATCGATCTGGTCGAGGATCCGGCCCGGGAGGGCGGTCGAAGCCTGTACCTCGACGGACTCCGGCACTCCTATGTCGATCTCGATGATCCGACGTATCTCGAGTTCCGCTACTTCCGGATGTTCGCCGACGTCGCCACCGTCCTACCGCCCGGCTCGATCGATGCGCTGAGCATCGGGGGCGCCGGCTTTGCCTTCCCCCGATACCTGGAGGCAACTCGTCCCGGCACCTCGAACCTCATCCTCGAGATCGACGGGGCCCTGGTCGATTTCGCTCGAGACGAGCTCGGCCTGGTCCTCGGTCCCGACATGGAGGTGCGAATCGGCGACGCCCGGGTGGCGCTACGTGATCTCGAGTCCGACTCGTTCGATCTGATCGTCGGTGATGCCTTTTCAGGACGCTCGGTCCCGTGGCATCTGACCACGACCGAAGTCATGGCCGAACTCGATCGTGCACTCCGCCCTGACGGTCTCCTCATGATGAACGTCATCGACGGCGGCGAGAATCGTTTCGCCCGAGCCGAGTTGGCCACCCTCGGCGAGCATTTCGACCATCTCGGGCTGATTGCCCCGCCGGCCGACACGGTGGGTCGACTCGCCCAGAACCTGGTCCTGATCGCGTCCGACGCGCCACTGGGCGACATCGACGTCGATCCCCTCGATGGTGTGCTGGTCACCGGTCAAGGCGTCGTCGACTTCATCGATGACGCCCGCATCCTGACCGACGACTTTGCGCCCGCCGACCAATTGACCGCAGACTTCTGATCATGGAGACACTGGCGTTCGGGTATGGGTTGATCGAAGGTCCGCGGGTCGACGCCGAGGACAATCTGTACTTCAGCGACGTACCCAACGGTGGGGTCCATCGCCGCAGTCCCGATGGCGAGATCTCGGTCGCCATCCCCAAACGGCGCGGCGTCGGCGGTATCGCCCTGCACGTCGACGGAGGCCTGGTGGTCAGCGGACGCAACATCTGCCACGTACTCGACGGCGAGACCCGGGTACTGTTCGACCCGGTTGTCCCCGGATTCAACGACCTCATGGCCGACCCGCAGGGCCGCATCTACTGCGGCACTCTCCAGTCCGACCCTTTCGCCGAGGGTGGCGATCGTGTCGCCGGTGATTGCTACCGCATCGAACTCGACGGCTCGGTCACCCACCTGTACGGCGATGTCGCACTGACCAATGGCATCGGTTTCTCGCCCGACGGCTCGCAGATCTACCACTCCGACACCGGCCACCAACATCTGATCTGTCATGACATCGTCGACGATCAGCTGGTCAATCGGCGTGCACTCCATCACTCCCGTGCCTTCTTCCCCGACGGGTTGGCGGTCGACGAGGCCGGCACCATCTGGGTCGCCGATTTCCGCGCCGGTCGCGTCCTCGGCCTGTCTCCCACCGGCGACGAGATCGATTCGATTCCCGTCCCGTCGACTGCGGTCACGAGTCTGTGTTTCGGCGGTGCCGATCGACGCGACCTGTACATCGTCACCGCCGACAACACCGACGATCCATCTCGTGCCGGCACCGTGTTTCGCACTCGTGTCGACGTCCCCGGAGTGTCGGTCGGATTGGCGCGGATCTAGTCGTAGCCGGGCGGCGCCACGAAACTGCCGAGTTCGCGTTCGAGCAACCCGGCGAAGGCGATGCTGCGACGGTCGAGCAGGTGGGGGGCCACGATCTGCAGCCCGGCCGGAAGTCCACTGGCCGTCAGCCCGGTCGGAGCCACGGTGGCTGGAAGGTAGACGTTGCAGGACCAGCCGGCCCAGAACAGCTGGTCGGTCGTCGGCTGTTTCCCGTCGTTGACGTCGATCATTCGATCGGCCCGCTCCCCCTCATGGTCGTGGAAGTTCGCGGCCGAGGCTGCGATCGGGCACAACAGCAGGTCGTGGTCGGTGAAGAAGTCGGCCCACGTTCTCCGCATGTTCTCTCGTTCACTGGACGCGTGGAACCAATCTCGATGGGTCATCGTGACTCCTCGAGCCGCCCGAGCCCGATAGTCACGGTCGCCCTCGCGGTAACGGGCCGCGTGCTGCTGTTGCGTCGCGAACTCGTCGTCGTCGACGAACACCCCGGTGGCCGCGCGCAGCAACGTCAGGTAGTTCTCGTGGGCTGCGATCTGATCGATGTCGGGACGGGCGTCCCAGTCGACCTGCAACCCGGCCGCGGCCAGGGCTTCGACCGACGACGTCAGCTGGGTGGTGAGCTCGCGATCCTGGACGATGGCCGGGCTCTCCAGCATCACAGCCACCCTGAACTGCGAGAGCTCGGTCCTCGTCTCGGCCGGAAGGTGGGCCCGGTAGCCGATGGCGTCGAAGCGGTCGGGGCCGGCCAACACGTCGAGGGCCAGATCGAGATCAGCCGCCGACCGGGCCAGGGGTCCAACCACGCCGATGTCCATGTCGGCATTGGCTCCGGGGAGCGCATGCCCGGTCATGGGCAGCAGATCGAAGGTCGGTTTGTGCCCGAAGACACCACAGTAGTGGGCCGGGTTCCGGATGGAGGCCCCGATGTCGCTGCCGAGCTCCAGCGACGCCATGCCCGACGCCAGTGCGGCAGCCGATCCGCCCGATGAGCCGCCCGGCGAGCGAGCCAGATCCCAGGGATTGTTGGTCGTTCCGTAGATGTCGTTGAAACTCTGCCAGTCGCCGAGCGCGATGGGCACGTTGGTCTTCCCGTAGATGACGGCACCGGCGGCCAGGAGGCGGTCGACCATGGTGGCGTTGCTGGTGGCGATGTTGTCGGCCTGGGCCGGGTAACCCCACGTCGTCGGTGTTCCCGCCCAGTCGAAGGCCTCCTTGATGGTCATGGGGACTCCGGCCAGAGGCCCGACCGGGTCGCCGGCGGCAACGGCAGCATCGATGTCGCCGGCTCGCTGCCGGGCCTCGTCGATCCGGGTCACGACCACGGCGTTGAGCGCGGGATTGAATCGCTCATAGCGATCGAGCGCCGCGTCCAGCAGCGCAACGGCGGTGACCCGCCCCTCGCGGACAGACGTTGCCTGTTCCGTAGCGGTCTGCATCACGAGTTCGGAGGCCAAGGGATCGGTCATGGTTGCCATGTTGCCCCGGCACCGAGGCGGGAGCGAAACTGCACCCCATGGATCCGACCTACACCGATTCCTCCGCCGCCTATCGCCAGACCATCCGCGACTTCCTGGCCGCGAACCTTCCCGCTGGGTGGTCGGGCATGGGTTCGCTCTCCCCCGACGAGCGGGCCGAGTTCATTGCCCGATGGCGTCCGCTCCTGGCCGAGAACAATCTGTTGGCAGTGGCTTGGCCGGCCGAGTACGGGGGCGCTGGACTTTCGTTGCTGGAACGAACGGTCGTCAGTGAGGAATTCGCCAAGGCCGGCGTGCCCAACGGCAACGACAACGACATCTTCTCGATCGGCATGTTGGGCCACACCCTCATCGAATGGGGCACCCCCGAACAGCAGCAGCACTATCTGCCCCGCATTCTCGACGGCAGCGACGTGTGGTGCCAGGGCTACAGCGAACCGAACTCGGGCTCGGATCTGGCGTCGTTGGCCACCAAGGCCGAACTCGATGGCGACGAGTGGATCATCAACGGCCAGAAGATCTGGACCTCGCAGGGTCACAATGCCAACTGGATCTTCGTGCTGTGCCGCACCGACCCCGACGTGCGCAAACAAGCAGGCATCTCGTTTCTGTTGTGCCCGCTCGATCAGCCCGGGGTCGAGGTACGACCGATCGTGAATGCGTCACGTCATCACGACTTCAACGAAGTCTTCTTCACCGACGCTCGGACGGCGAAGGAGAACGTGGTCGGAGGCGTCAACAACGGCTGGGCGGTCGCCAACACCCTGCTGGCCTACGAACGAGGCGACGACGCCACCCTCACCGGCATCCGGCACGGTGAGGAACTGAGTCGACTGATCGAGCTGGCCCGCTCGAACGGGAAGTTGTCCGATCCCAACATTCGCCAGCGACTGGCCTGGTGCCATTCGAAGGTGCAGATCATGCGCTTCCTCGGACTTCGTATGGTCACCAACGCGCTCGGCGGCTACACCCAGGGACCGGAGTCGTCGCTGAACAAGCTGCTGTGGTCGGAGTACCACCAGAAGCTCACCGAGTTGGCACTGGACATCCTGGGTGCGGATGCTCTCGCTCCGTCGGGGAGAGACGCTGCCAGCGGGGTGGGCATCGACGACGTGGGTGCACCGCCCTCGTCGCTGGCCTGGGTCACCAACTTCATGGGAGCCCGCCCCGGAACCATCTACTCCGGCAGTTCGGAGATCCAGCGCAACATCGTCGGCGAGCGAGTGCTCGGACTTCCTCGCGAACCTCGGGCCGATACCGGCGCCTGGAACGAGACGGTGCGGAGCTAACGTTCCCCCTCGTGGTTTCCCTGGCGCCGACAGCGGCCGATCGTCCCGATGCGCTGCCCACCGATCGGCTCTTCGCCTCTGGCCGAGCTCGACCCGGTATTGCGCCCGGATTGCGTGACGTGCCGGACCGCCGCAACCTCTTCGCCGTCGTCTCGGTGTGGTTCCAGATCACGGGCGGATGGGTGGTTGCGGGCCAACTGCGGCATCCGTTGGTAGGGATCGCCGTCGTTCTGTGGGTCGGTCGGTGCATCTCGTTGATCTTCTTGCTGAATCACGAGTCGGTGCATGCCTTGCTGTTCTCTCGGCGTCGCTTCAACGACGCGGTCGGCCGCTATCTGTTGGCCGCTCCCGTCTTCCTCAGCTACGAGGGATATCGCGATGCCCATCTGGCGCACCACAAGGACGAGCTCGGTCCGGGCGAACCGGACATGGGGCTCTACGCCGGGTATCCCACGACCTGGGCTCGGTTCGCCAACCGGGTCCGACGGGATGCCCTGGGCCGATCGGGTTCCAAGCAGCTCCGTCTGTTGCTCGGGGGACGACGATCGTTGATCGCACGTGTTGCGGCCGCCAACGTGCTGGTGGCGCTCGCGGCGTGGGCTGCGACCGGCGCCTGGTGGGCGTGGCTGATCGTCTGGCTGTTGCCGTGGGCCACGGTCTGGCAGGTGATCAATCGACTCCGGGCCATCGCCGAGCACGCCGGCCTCGAGCCTGGTGACGATCGTCGCCTGAATTGTCATGTCGTGCGCCAGACCTGGCTTCCCGGCCAGGTGCTGGTCCCGTTCAAGAGCGGCTACCACCTGGCTCATCACGTCGACACCAGCATTCCGTGGACCAAGCTCGAGACACTCAACACCGAATTGGTCGACGCCGGTTGGATCACCTCGACGATCACCCACCGGAGCTACCGGGCGTTGTGGCGCTACCTGGTGACGGGTGCCCGGCCGACGGCAACAGCGTCGTAGTCGAACAACCAGGCGTTGCGGTGGGTGGCCGGTGCGTCGGCGAATCGTTGGTCGCGAGCACGCTGCTCGGGACCGTCGGGCAGATGAAAGGTCTGCTCGTTGGCTCGGGCCGCCAACTGCACCTTGGCCGTGCGTTCCCTACGGAGACGCTCGTAGTGACGTAGCCCGGCGGTCAGATCGTCGACCTGGGCCAGCACGCCGGCCAACACGGCTGCATCCTCGATGGCCTGGGCCGCGCCCTGGGCCATGTAGGGCAGCATCGGATGACAGGCATCGCCCAACAAGGTCACGGCTCCCTCGCCCCAGACCGGGAGCGGGTCGCGGTCGTACATGGCCCAGCGGTAGACGGTGGATCCGCTCATGGCCTCGATCAGTCGGATCACCATCGGGTTCCAACCCTCGAAGTCGGCCAGCGCCTCATCGAGTTTCCCGGGGGCCGACCACGATTCGTCGGTCCACGTGTCGGTCGGGGCGACACCGACCCAGTTGACGAAACGCCCGGCCGACACGAAGTAGTGGACGAAGTGCGCCCCTGGCCCCAGGGTGGCGGTGGAGCACACGGCGAGGTTCAGGTCGGCCACCAGCTCGGCCGGCACCAGGCCCCGCCAGGCCGCGGCCCGGGAGAAACGAGCCGATTGCGGTCCTTGCAGTGCTGTGCGCACCGCGGAGTGGATGCCATCGGCGCCGATCACGACATCGGCGTCGACGGTCGAGCCGTCCTCGAATGCCAACCGGACCGAGCTTCCGCTCTCGATGATGCCCGAGCAACGGCGACCCAGCGACACCCGCTCCGGGCCGAGACGCTTCCTCAGCACGGTGTGCAGATCGTTGCGATGCAGGTGCAGGTAGGGGGCCCCGAACTGCTGGGCCACCTCGTCACCCAACGGTTGGCTGGTGAGGATCGAGCCATCCTGCCAACGCCGCAGATCACCGGTGAGCGGCCGAACCGCAATGCGATCCAGATCCTCCTGCAGGCCGAGGTGACGCAGGACCCGGCTGGCGTTGGGGCTCATCTGCAGGCCGGCGCCGACCTCGCGCAGTTCGGTTGCTGCTTCGTACACGTCGGACTCCAGGCCGACGTCCCGCAACGCCAGCGCCAAGACCAAGCCGCCGATGCCGGCGCCCACGATTGCGATTCGAGGTGAAACGGTCACGGCGCTGACACTAGGTTCATTGCATGTCTTGGCCCAAGAATGCCTGGTATCACGCTGCGTGGATGCACGAAGTCACCGATCGCCCGTTGGCTCGTACCTTTCTCAACGAAGAGGTGGTGTTGTTCCGGGATGCCGACGGCAAGGCTGCTGCGCTCCAAGATCGATGTTGCCATCGAGCCACACCGTTGCGGTTGGGTGAGGTGACGGAGTTGGGGCTGCAGTGCGGCTACCACGGGGTGACCTTCGATGGTGGCGGCACGTGCGTCATGATTCCCGGGCAGGACGCCATTCCGTCGGCGGCCCGAGTTCGGGCCTATCCGGTGCTCGAGCGCCAGGAGATCGTGTGGATCTGGATGGGTGACCCGGCGTTGGCCGACGAGGCAGCATTGTTGGTCGACTATCCCTGGCTGGACGATCACGAACAGTGGCCCCACGTCCACGACATGTACGAGGTCGAGTGCAGCTATCAGCTGCTGATCGACAATCTGATGGATCTGACCCACATCCCGTTCATCCATCGCAACACGATCGGCGGCGGCAGCCAGCAGGGACAGGTCAACGCGACGATGGACGTGACGCCGACCGAGACCGGAGTGCACTACATCCGGTGGATGGAGAACATCGCTCCACCCCCCACGTACGTGAAAGGTGCCGGGTTCGCGGAGGGGACCATGGTGGACCGCTGGCAGGAGTTCGAGTACATCGTGCCGTCAACGGTGGTGCAGTGGACGGGGGCGCTCCCGGTGGATCTCGGGGCCAAGGAGAATCGGGTGCAGGACGGCGGATTCAATCTGCGGTTGTACCACGGTGTCACGCCCCGAACCGACAGCAGCTGCTACTACTTCTGGACGCCGCTGAACGGCTACAAGCCCCACGACCCCGAGGCCACCGAACTGTTGTACAAGGAGATCGCGTTCACCTTCAACGAGGATCTCGAGTTCCTCGAAGCGCAACAGGCCACCATGGCGGCCACCCCCGATCTGCCCCTGGTGAACATCAAGCACGACAAGGCCCGGGTCCAGGCCAACCGCGCCCTCGAGGCCATGATCTCGGGCGACGGACAGTCCTGATCCTCTTCGTGCCTGATCCTCTTCGTGGCGTTGACGGTTTGTCGACAGACTCCGAGCTGGTCTGCAAGCCACGAGCGGGCCCGGATCAGAAGTCGATCAGGATCTTGCCGACATTGGCGTTGGTCTCCAGGTAGCGATGGGCATCGGCGATGTCGTCGAACGCGAAGCGCGCATCGATCACCGGCTCCAGTCGACCGCTGTCGAACAACGGCAGCATCTCCCGGCTGAACTGTTGGGCCAGCGCCGCCTTCTCCTCCAGCGGACGAGCCCGGATGACCGTGCCGATGATGGAAGCCCGCTTCGGCAGCAACAAACCGAGTGGCAGTTCGACGGTGCCCTCCCCCATCACACCGACCTGGATCAGGCGACCCTTCACTCGCAACGACTGGATGTTGCGAACGGTGTACTCACCGCCGATCACATCGAGGACGACATCGACGCCGACACCTCCGGTTGCTTCGGCCACGGCTTCGGCGAAGTCAGCAGAGGTGTAGTCGACGACCACGTCGGCGCCCAGCGAGCGGCACCGATCGACCTTGCCGGTCGAGGTCGTGACGATGATGCGCGCCCCGATCGCCTTTGCGATCTGGATCGCCGCCGTGCCCACGCCGGATGCACCGGCATGCACGAGCGCCCAGCGACCGGAGGTCAAACCGCCCTGCACGACGAGGGCATCGAAGGCGGTCATGAACACCTCGGGGATGGCCGCGGCATCGACCAGGGCAACCGAGAGG
>CALACD010000113.1 GCA_937890445.1 uncultured Acidimicrobiia bacterium
CTCGGAGGCACGTGCCCAAGCGGTGCCGGACGTCGGACCGACGGTTGTCGGCTCGACCGATAGGGGAGCACGGGAAGGCGCCACGACTGGGCTTCGGCGGCGAGTTGCTCGGCATCAGCGTCGGGCAGCGACCGGCGGAGTCGATCGAAGGTGTCGATGTCGTCGTCGGTCAGATCGGCCTGGACCCAGCCGTCCCCGACCGGTGTTGGCGCGGCCGGACCCGGCCACCCCGGCTCCAACATCAGCGGCAGGACCAGGTCGGTCGCCACGGCATCGGCATCGACATCGGTGCTGATGCCGGTGCGTTGTTCGAGTACGGCCAGACCTTGTCGACGCCAGGCCAGTCCGACGCTCAGGGCCCCCTCGGGCAGGAGGGCAACCCGGTGGGCCAAGTCAGCGGCCACCGAAACGTCAGCGGCCACCGAGACGTCAGCGGCCACTGAAGTCGGGTGGCCGTTTGTCGAAGAACGCCTGGAGACCCTCGGCCCGATCCTGGGTGGCTGCCAACTGGTGGTTCAGATCTCCCTCCAGCCGCAGACCGTCCCGCAACGGCAACTCGCTGCCGCGGTGGACGGCTTCCTTGGTCAACTCCAGAGCCAGGGGGCCGAGCCCGAGGAGGGTCTCGATCAGGGACTCGACCGAGGTGTCGAGCTCGGCGCGGTCGGCAGCCACCTGATGGACCAGGCCGAGGCTTGCCGCTCGTACGGCTTCCAGGTGCGAGCCGGTCAGGAGCATCGCCGTTGCCTCGGCTGGACGAATCGCTCGGCTCAACCGTTGGGTGCCGCCCCAGGACGGAAGCACTCCATCGTGCACGTCGGCGAGGGAGAACACCGAGTCGGCACTGCAGACGCGAATGTCGGTGGCGAGCGCCAACTCGAGGCCGACCGAATGACATCCGCCGTCGATCCGGCAGATGATCGGTGGCCGAAGCGCCGCCAACGCTGCCGCCGGATCGGTGTCGTGGCGGTCGAGTCCGTCGGCCGGGCCCGAGCAAAACGGCGACATCCGAGCCTCGAGAACGAGGACTCGGATGTCACGGTCTTCTCGAACGGCGTCGGCCGCTGCGGTGAGCCGGCGAGCGGTCTCGGTGGTGAGACCTTCCCCGGGGATCGAGATCCTCGCGACCCTGCCGTGGTGATGGCGGGAGACGTGTACCTCGATGGTCCGGTCAGCCGTCACCTGAGATCAGTCGGCGGACTTGGTCTTCTTCGGCTCTTGGAGCGCCATCTCGGTGCCGTTGCACAGGAGGGTGGCCGCGCCAGGTTTGGTCACCAGTACCTGAATACCGGTTGCTTCGTCCTCGTAGCGCTTGCCGACCTTCAGGCCCTCTCCACCGGCGGTGGCCGTCACGTCACCGTCGCCGCCCTTGGTGACAATGACCTCGACACCGAGATCTTCGAATTGAACCTTTTCGCCTGGCTTGGTGGCCACAGGGACACCCCTTTCTGCACGGTTTCTGCACGGTCAGTGGTCAGAGTACGTCCGGGTGGCCCCGGACGCACACGTGATCGACAACGGTACTCCGAACTCGACACGAGCTGTAGTTGGACGGCTGGTCGAATCATCTCAAGATTTCCTCAACTCTTCGCCCGGTGTTCAGAACGACCCTCGCGGTGCCGATCCGAAGAAGGTGGACGGGTATCGATTCTCCGATGAAGGGCACGGCGAGGACGCCAGGTCTCGTTCCGACCGCCTGTCGATGTTTCGCGAGCTCTCGGTTCGCCTGGCCAGTGCCACCGAAGAGGCGTGGGACACCACCGTCGATGGTGTCCTCGAGAGCATCGCTCGCCACGAGGGTGTCGATCGGGCCTATGTGGTCGAGTTCCGGGATCGCGGTCAGCTGATCTACTGCACCCACGAATGGTGCGCGTCGGGCGTCGATGCCCAGATCGACTATGTCCAGGGACTGTCGATGGCTGCCTTCGAATGGTCGGTGAGGCTCGTCAACAACCACGAGGTCGTCTACCTGGCCGACCTCGAGCACGCACCGCCCGAGGCGGCTGCGGAACGAGAGTCCTTCGGCCGCTACGGGGTGCAGTCGGTGTTGCAGGTCCCGATGATCGCCGGAGGCGAAGTCGTCGGTGTGGTCGGTTTCAACTCGGTGACTCGTCGGGTGGCATGGTCCGGCGAGGCGATCGATCTGGTGCGAGCCGTGTGCGACGGACTTGCCGCAGGTGTGATTCGGGCTCGCACGATGGCCGAACTGCGTCGGGCCCGGGACGAGGCGGCCCGGGCCAACGAGGCCAAGACGCTCTTCCTGGCGCGCATGAGCCACGAACTCCGGACGCCGCTCAACGCAGTCCTGGGTTTCACCGAGCTGCTGCGAACGGACGAGGGTCGCTCCGAGACGGATCAGACCGCGCTCGACCGGGTGTACGAGGCCGGTAACCGGCTGCTCGGCCTGGTTGACGACGTGCTCGACATCAGCCGCATCGAGACGGATCGGATGGAGGTTCGTCAGGAGACGATCACCGTGGCGGTCCAAGTGCACTCGGTCCTGTCGATCGTCGGGGCCACCGCCCCCGACATCAAGATCTCGAGTTCGATCGAACCCGAGATCATCGTGACGGCCGACGCCCGACGCCTTCACCAGGTGCTGGTCAACGTCGTGTCCAACGCCTGCAAGTACAACCGGGACGGCGGGACCGTCGAGGTCAGTGTGTGGCGGGAGCGGGTCGAGGGCCAGGACGAGATCGTCGTGATCCGGGTCGCCGACACCGGCATCGGCATCCCGGCCGCTGACCTCGATCGCGTGTTCGAACCCTTCGATCGCCTCGGCCGAGAAGGCAGCGGTGTCGAGGGCACCGGGATCGGTATGACGGTGACCAAGATGCTGGTCGACCGTATGGGCGGACGTATCTCGATCGCGTCGACGTGCGATGTCGGAACCGAGGTCGAGGTTCGTTTACCCGCCGGTCAGCGACACTGCTAGGAACTGCGGTCATGGATGGCGCACTGTCACATATTCGTATCTGTGACTTCTCCGGCCAACTGGCCGGCGCCGGTGCCACCCGTTGGATGGCGAGCTTCGGCGCCGAGGTGATCCGCATCGAGGACCCGGTGAAACAGGGAACGTGGGACATCCTGCGAGGCTCACCCCCTTTCAAGGATGAACGCCGCGGGATCGAATACGGGGCCGGGTTCAACAACCACAACATCGAGAAACTGGGCATCACCCTGAACCTTCGCACCGAACGAGCCAAGGAACTGCTGCGCGAGTTGGTGCGGGTGTCGGATGTGGTGGCGGAGAACTTCGCAGCCGGTGTGCTGGAACGACTCGGCTTCGGCTTCGGCGAACTGCGCGAGTTGCGATCCGACATCATCTACATCTCCAACTGCGGCTTCGGGCAGACCGGGCCCTATCGGGACTTCAAGTCGTGGGGCCCGATCGCGCAGGCCGTGTCCGGTCTCACCCACAGCTCGGGTCACGTGGGCGAGGAACCGGCAGGGTGGGGGTTCAGCTACATGGACCACACCGGCGGCTACTACATGGCCATCGGGATGCTGATGGCGTTGTGGCATCGGCAGCGCACCGGTGAAGGGCAGTGGGTCGACATGAGCTGCACCGAGGCCGGGGCCAACCTTCACGGGGCCGACCTGCTCGATTGGGCCGTGAACGGGCGTGCCCTGCGGGCCGATGATCGGCCGGCCAGCAATCGGAGCTCGAGCCCGGCCATGGCGCCCCACGGAGTGTTCCGCTGCGCCGGGGACGACAACTGGATCGCCATTGCCTGTCGCGACGACGCCGACTGGAACGCGCTCGTCTCGGTCATGGCCGACGCTGCACCGGTGGGGGATCACGCTTCACTGATCGGGCGCCTGGCCGATCAGGACCGGATCGAGGAGGCCATCACCACATGGCTGGCCGACAGGATCCGGTGGGACGTCGAACGGGACCTTCAGGCAGTCGGTGTGCCGGCCTCTGCGGTCCGTCGACCGGCAGAGCGCATCGATGGCGATCTGGCCACGGCGACTCGCAACCTGTGGCCCACGGTCGAACACGCCGCCATGGGCGGTGTCCGGGTCGACGGTCAGCCGGCCGAGTTCTCCAAGACGCCGTGGTCGATCACCCGGGGCGCCCCCACCCTGGGAGAGCACAACGATCAGGTGTACGGCGAGTTGCTCGGCCTCTCGGCCACCGAGATCGATCAACTCCGAGCCGATGGCGTCATCTGACTCCGCTCGATCCGCCCTCCTCCGGGCACGAGAACCGTTCGTCAGGCGAGGAGATCGAGCACTCGGTCGACTTCTTCGTTGGTATTGAAGTAGTGGACCGATGCCCGGACGACCTCGGGCAGGCCTCGTAGGCCGAGATCGAACTGGGCGGCACTGGTGGTGCCGAAGGTGACGTTGACATCGTGGGCTCGCAGGTGGGCGGCGATGTCGGCTGCCGTTCGGTCGTCGACGGTGAACGTCACGATGCCGCAGCGTCGGCGTCCGAGGTCGCGCACCGTGACGCCCTCGATGCCGTCCAGTCCGGCTCGGAGCCGGTCGGCCAGCGCGCCGACCCGGGCCGCGATGGCGTCGAGCCCGAGCTCGAGGGCGTAGTCGATGGCGACGCCCAGCCCGTGCTTGGCGGCGTAGCTGACCTCGAACAGTTCGAAGCGTTGGGCGCTGGTGTGCAGGCGATACTCCCAGGGCGAGGTCCAGTCGGCTGATCGGCCATCGAGAAACGGTGTCGGGTCGAGTCGCTCGAGTCCTTCGGATCGGACGAAGAGCAGGCCGGTGCCGCGGGGGCCGCGTAGGAACTTGCGGCCGGTCAGCGACAGGAAGTCGCACTGCAGTTCGTTCACGTCGAGCGGGAGCTGACCTGCCGATTGGCAGGCGTCGAGAAGGAACCAGGCACCTGCTTGTTTGGCCAGGGCCCCGACCTCGGATGCCGGGTTGACCAGCCCCGAGCTGGTCGGCACGTGGGTCAACGCGACCATCGCCGCTCCCTGGGACAGCTCGGCCGCCAATGCGTCGAGATCGATTTGGCCGTCCTCGTCATCGGGTATCAGTACGACCTCGACGCCGCGAGCCTTGGCTTGCAGCAGTCCGAGCGCATTGGCCACGTACTCGGATCGCCCGGTCAAGATCCGCTCGCCGGCCTTCAGTGGCACGGCACAGAAGGCTCGCCACCAGGCATCGGAGGCACTCACGGTGAACGCGATCTCCGAGGGGTCGCAGCCGAGCATGGTCGCCGCGGCGCGATAGAAGTCGTACTCACGGTCGGCGGCGTGAGCGGCCGCCTCGTAGCCCCCCATGGCCGCTTCGAGATCGATGTGGGCCTTGACCGCCTCGACGACCGGCCGCGGCGGCAGTGACGAACCGGCGTTGTTGAAATGGATCAGTTCCGAACACGCCGGAGTGTCGGCCCGAACGGCATCGATGTCGATCATGCCGGCACGCTACGCCACCCCCGTGGTTCCCTTGCGGCCTTTTCGGTCCCCGTGGCCGATCCGCTTCGATCCGGCGACTACTCGAGCAGCTCGGCCACCGCCAGTTCGGCGATCCGGTCACCGTCGTAGCCCAGCACCTCGGTCAGGATGTCGAAGGTGTCCTGACCGATGCTGGGGCCGCCCCGCACGACATCGCCGTTGGTGCGGCTCATCGCGAACCGTGGTCCCTCGACCCAGATGGTTCCGTTCTTCTCGTGATCGACCTCTCGGAAGTGGCGTCGATGCTGCAACTGGGGATCGTTGGTCATGCGGACGGTGTTGTTGACCTGGTGGGCGGGGACACCGGCCCGTTGCAGCGTCTCCTGCGCCGTGTCGCCTTGCTGGTCCTGGGTCCAGAACTCCACCAGCCCATTCAGCTCGTCTTCGCGGGCCTTGCGAGCGCTGAGGTCGAGGTGGGCCAGATCGGACTGGCCGATGACGGCAGCAAGCGCCGCCCATTGGGCGTCGTCGGTGCAGGCGATGGCAATCCATTCGTCGTCGCCGTCGAGGCGGAAGCAGCCATGCGGGGCCATCCGAGGATCACTGTTGCCCTGGCTGGGGTACGGCTCGCCCTTGATCTGGTCGTAGAGCAAAGCGGTGCTCAACAGCGGCAGTGACGCCTCTCCCTGCGACAGATCGATGTACTGGCCTTCACCCGTCTCCCGACGATGCTCGAGCGCGGCCATGATCGATGCGACCAGAAGTCGAGGTGACACATAGTCGGTGTACGCCCCGAACGAGCCTGCTGGGGCACGATCGGGCCAACCCGTGATGCTGAAGAACCCCGAGATGGCAGCGGCCATGGTTCCGAAGCCGGCCAGGGTCGTGTGCGGTCCGGACTGCCCCATGAGGCAGCTGGAGGTCATGATCAGGTCCGGTTTGCGAGCTCGCAGCGTCTCGTACTCGAATCCCAGCGATTTCATGCCCTCGGGGGAGTACGACTCGGTGACGATGTCGCACCAGTCGAGCAGGTCGTAGACGACATCGCGGGCCTCGGGCTTCGACAGGTCGATGGCCAGACTCCGCTTCCCGGCACTCATGTTGTTCCACAAACCCGAGAGGTCGGGATCACCGACGTTGCCGACGAAGGGCTGGAGGGTTCGGGCCGTGTCGAGTCGGTTGGCCGATTCCAAACGGACGATCTCGGCCCCCTGGTCGGCGAGGACACGGCTGGCGGCGGGACCGGCCATGACCCACATGAAGTCCAGCACCTTGAGGCCTTCGAGCGGACGGTTGGTGTTGGCGACCGGCTCCGAGATGGCCACACGGGGTGTTCTGGCCGGTTCACTGAGCACCGCTGCGGTGTGTTGTCCCAGGGTGGGTGCAGCCGGCAGATGCGGGAGTGGGGTCGCGCTGAACTTGGCGACCGCTCCCGGATACTGGATTGTTCCGAACCCTTCGTGCGCGACCGGCTGGAAGAACTCGCGGTCGGCCAGCTGGGCGCTCTCGATCACGTCGGTGGTCGTGAACACCGGGGCCAACAGCAGGCGGCGGTCGATGGCAGCTTCCATCAGTTCGCCCTTGGTCTTGGTCAGCATGAACTCGCCGACGACCTGTTTGACCCGTGTGTACTCCTCGATGGTCTCCTCCCCCCCGAGCAGGAGTGTGACGTAGTCGATCCAGTTCTTGTCCCGAGTCGCCTCGTCGCAGAAACCCTCTTCGTGGATCCATGCCATCAGCTGGGCGGTGAAGGGCCCGAGGGTGGCTCCGAAGAGGAACGTGACCGAGATGTAGCCGTCCTTGCACGGCCACATGAGCTGGACGTCGAGCGGTCCGAGTTTGAGGCCTCCGGCCATGCGGTTGATGTGGTCGGCCTCGTAGAGGTGAGCCAGCATCATCGACTGTGATGCCTGGTTGAGGCTCTGTTGGGCCGACAGATCGATGTGTTGACCCAGACCCGAGGTGTGCTGCCGCTCGTAGAGCGCAATCAGGACGGCGCCTGCTGCCTCGATGGAGGCGTGGTAGTAGGCCTGGGGCAGACTGATGCGAAGAGGGGCGCGGTCGCTGTCACCGGTCACCCACATCTGGCCCGACGACGCTGCCGCGATCAGATCGGTTGCCAGCCAGTCGGCTTTGGGTCCGTCGTCTCCGAAGGTCGAGATCGACGCATGGATGAGCGCCGGATTGGCGGCCGAGAGCTCGATGTACGAGAGCCCCTTGGCATCCATGATGCCAGGGCCGGCCGACTCGATCACCACATCGGCGCCGGCAGCGAGCTCGAGCAGGTGCCGACGGCCTTCGTCGGTGTCGAGATCGAGCACCACGCTCTTCTTACCGCGATTGTGGGACCAGTACTCGAGCGAGGCCTCGGGGTCTTCCTGGTCGCCGGCGAAGGGTCCGATGTGCCGGGCCCGCGAGCCTTCGGGAGGTTCGATGACGATCACCTCGGCGCCGAAGCTTGCCAGGACAGCGCTGGCCAGATGGCCTCGCTCGTCACAGAGATCCAGGACTCGATACTTCTCCAGCATGGGCATGGAATAGCACACCCGGACAGTGCCGGCATTCGCAACCGATCGAATCTGCCTTGGAGGATCGGCTTGCCGTGGGCAAGACTCCGGCCATGTCCGAGCCCGGCTCTTCGACGCCCACGACACGTGCCGACCTTCCGCTGCCCGTGGAGCGCCCGACTCCGGTTCCCGTGGAGCGGGCCGGCCCCATGGAGGGGGTCCGCGTCATCGAACTCGCCGGCGAGTTCTGCGCTTTCGCTGGGCGTCTGCTCGCCGACGCCGGAGCCGATGTGATCGTGATCGAACCACCGGGTGGTTCCCCCCAGCGCATGCACGCACCCTTTGTCGATGACATCGAGCACGCGGAACGCAGTCTCAGTTGGTGGGCCGAGAACACGTCCAAGCGCAGTGTGGTGTTGGATCTCGACAGCCCCGAGGGTGTTCGCGATCTGGCTCGGCTGGTGGCGACCGCCGATGTGTTCCTCGAAGCGGAACGACCGGGTCGGCTGGCGGCGCTGGGTCTCGATTACGCCGAGATGTCCGGCCCCAACCCGCAGCTGGTCCACGTCGCCATCACCCCGTTCGGCCGCCTTGGCGTGCCCGACGCATCCGAGGCCACCGACCTGACGATCCTGGCCAGAGGTGGCCCGATGTGGTCGTGCGGCTACGACGATCACGAGCTGGCTCCGGTGCGAGGTCGCGGCAACCAGGGCATACGTATGGCGGCCCATTTCGCCGTGATGGCGACGGTGACGGCCTTGTTGGCACGGCCGCGGCACGGTGGCCAGTTCGTCGATGTCAGCATGGTGGCCGCCGCCAACGTCACGACCGAGTTCTCCAGCTACTCCTGGTTGGCGGCCCAGCAGACGGTGCAGCGCCAGACGGGCCGTCATGCCACGCCCACACCGACCGAACCGACCCAGGTGCAGTGCTCGGACGGTCGCTATCTGAACACCGGTGTTCCACCCCGGAGCCCGGGTGAATTCGCCGCGCTCCTCGGGTGGATACGCGACCTCGACGTCGAAGACGAGTTCCCGATGAGCGCATTGTTGGAGCTCGGTGCCGGCTTCGAATTCATCACCATGCAGATGATCGCCGAGGATCCCCTGGCTGGCGAGGTGTTCCAGGCCGGCCGAGAAGCCATGCACTTCATTGCCTCCAAGGTCCCGGCCCACGATGCGTTCCTCGGGTTCCAGACCCGAGGCATCGCGGCCGGTGTGGTGTGGTCGCCCGACGAAGTGATGGCGGATCCGCACTTCGTGGAGCGGGGCTTTCCCACCGAGGTGTTCCACGACGACCTCGGACGCACCGTGCTGTACCCCGGGGCTCCGATCCGGTTCTTGTCGACTCCCATGGGTGTGCGTTCACCGGCCCCGAAGCTGGGTGCACACACTGCCGAGGTCCTGTCCGAGATCGACGACCGTTGAGGTGACGACCACCGAAGAAGTGGCCTGAATTCGATCACGGATCGGTGCGGCGCGGTCTAGGGTCC
>CALACD010000114.1 GCA_937890445.1 uncultured Acidimicrobiia bacterium
GGTCGACCCCGAGAGCCTCGCACCGGCGGGTACCACTCGGTTCGCTGCCTTCGCCGTGATCGTAGGCATGGGAGGCGTGCTCTCGCTGCTCTCGACGTCGGTGCTGACCGACCGTCGTCTTCGATCGGCCATGGTGCTGTGGGCCTCGCTGTTGACCGTGACCGCAGCCTCGACCGCTGCAGCCGTCGATCGGTGGCACGCCGTCTTCGGTTCCCCCGAACGCGGCCTCGGCCTGCTGACCTGGATCGGCTTCGGTCTGGCGTTCGTGTTGGGCGCCGGGCTGGTCGAGCGCGAGGGCACGCATCGTGCGGTCCTCCTGGTGACCCGCGCCGCGGCATCGGTCCTGGTGGCCGTAGCCGGATTCGCCCTGGCCGAGCGGGCAGGGTTCGATCCTGCCGGCACGGCCTGGAGCGGCGCTCGCCTGGGTGCACCGTTTGCCCAATCGACCTTTCTGGCAGTTGGCCTCGTGCTGCTGGGAGCGCCAGCCACCGGGGTCGTACTCGACCGGGGGCAGCCGATCCTCTGGCGGCTGGTGGGAACGGTTGGCGTCGTCGGGGGCGTCGTAGCCCTGGCCGGGACCCAGGCCCGTGGTCCCATCGTCGGATTGGGCGTCGGTTTGGCGCTGTTGGCCACCGCTCGACCCGGACGACGCACCAACCCGAGGACGACGAGGCTGCAGGCCATCGTTCCCGCCGCCCTGTGTCTCGTGGTGACGGCGGGAGTCGTGGTCGCACTCTCGGTCGTTCGAGGTTGGTCATCGTTCGGAGGACGACTCGATGAGTGGGCCGTTGGGTGGCGGGGCATCCGGTCCCGACCGCTGCTCGGGGCCGGCCCCGAGGGGTATCGAGCCACCTTCGGCTCCCTGGTCGATGCCGACTACGTGCGACGCTACGGCGCCGAGACCATCACCGATCGAGCCCACCATGCTCTGATCGACACGGCGTTGTCCTCCGGGATCCTGGCCGCGCTGTTGTTGGGATCGTTGTGGTTCGTGGTGGTACGGGCCGGGTGGCATCTGCTGCGGTCACGTGACTCGGCGGGGTCACGAGGAGCGTCGATGTCGATGCGCGGTCTGGTCGTCGGTGTCGTCGCGGTGCTCACCCAGCAGCTGCTGCTGTTCCCTCTGGCCGAGATCGATCCGGTCCTGTGGCTCCTCGCCGGCGTGATCGTGGCCTCGGCCCAGCGCGACACCGTGCTCGGTCGCCGCTTCCGAAATCCGGCCGCCGACCGCCCGCCCCGGGCACCGATCGCCCTGGCCCTCGTCGGTGTGGTCGTCGTCCTCGTTGCGGTGAGCAGTGCGGTTTCCGCCTGGTTCCTGACCACCTCGGCCCTCGGAGATCGGGCCATGGCGTCGGCACCGACCTTCCGCCAGATCTCGTCGGAGCAGGCCGCGGATCGAGCGCTCGCCCACCGGCCTCAATCGGTACGGCTGGTCTTTGCCGCCGCGGCCATCCACGCCACGGGGCCGTCGTTGCGGGATCTCGATCAAGCGCTCGAGCTCCTCGACATCGGACTCGCCGATCACCCCCACGACCCGGCGCTGCGGACCGCCTACGCCCGAGCCCTGGTGGAACGAGCGGAGCGGTCGGATCTGTCGGCCGATGCCGGTGCGGCAGTCGCCCAACTCGATCGGTTCGTGGCCGATGCCCCGAATCAGCCGCGCCTGTCGGCCCTGCTGGCCCGGGCTCAGCAGCTGTCCGGGAATCTCGAGTCGGCCCGACGCTCCATCGACCGGGCCCTCGACCTGGACCCGGACAATCACGAGTTCCAGGCTCTCCGCGACGACATAGAGAAATCGTGAACCACGCGACGCCGCCAAGCGTCTGGTTGCCATGCGCACACGATCGCTCGACCCCCCACCCTCGGCAGAGGAGGTCATCACCATGATCGATGACCTCGATTCCGACCGGTCGGACTCCTCGCATCCAGATGGCCACGAAGCCGACTCGGTGGCCGACCTCGGCCGATCCTTCGACGACTTCTACCGCCGGGCGTATTCCGACATCGTGCGAACCCTGAGCTTCACGCTGACGGACGCGGTGCTGGGGGCCGAAGCAGCCGACGAGGCAATGGCCCGGACCTACGCTCGCTGGGACCAGGTCCGCCACTACGACAACCCCGCAGGATGGACGTACCGGGTCGGGCTCAACTGGGCCCGATCCACCCATCGTCGCCTGGCCCGCCAGCTTCCGTTCGTCGGCCGTGCGACGGCGATCGAGCCGACCTTCCGAGACCCGGCGGTCGCCGAAGCGTTGCGCTCGCTCGACATCGACCTGCGGGCCGTCGTCGTGTGCCGCCTCCTGGCCGACTGGTCGGTGGCCGAAACCGCGGCCGCCCTCGACCTGAACCCGGGAACGGTCAAGAGCCGACTCCACCGGGCCCTGACCCAACTCGAACGCAAGCTCGAGGCGCCCGATCACCTTCGCCTCCACCGCACAGCCACGAACCAGAACGGAACCCTCTCATGACCAGCTTCGATCCACGCCAGGTGCGCGACGACTCCGCCATCGACGGCGATGCCATCGAGGGCGATGCCACCTCGACCGACGCCACAGCCACCCGGTTGGCGGCCGAACTCCGAGACGCAGGAGCTGCGCTGGCGGTCACCGGCGATCCTCAGCGGGCCATCGGCCGGGCCATCCAACGTCGACGTCGCCGACAAGCCGTCACCGGTCTGGCCGGGGTGACCCTGATCGCCGGTCTGGCCCTGGGTTTCTCCGCCGCTCAGCCGGCGAACGAGCAATCGGTCATCGCCGCCGCCGACGGCCCCACCGACGACAACGCCCCCGCGCCGGCGACGAGCGCAGCCCCCGACTTCGCATGGACGGTCGCCCCGGCTGACGTCAGCTTCCCGGCGGCATCCTTCGTCGGAACCGACGGATACCGTTACGCATTGTCGACAGCTCCTGGGGTCCGCTACGAGGACGCCCGACCCGACGGCACCTATCAGCAGGCCATCTATCGCACCCTCGACGGAACCTCTTGGGAAGTCGTCTCGACCCCTGATCGGAACATCACGTCGCTGGCCGGACACGCCGGACTGCTGTATTCGGTGTCGACGTCGGCCGAACCCGACGACACGATCGTGTCCCACGTGGATACCTCCAGCGACGGTGGCGTGAGTTGGAACCAGAACACGCTGGCCTTCGATCTGCCCCGCCCCTCCGACACCAACACGCTGCTGCGGGGAGGTGCGGGCCCGAGCTTGTCGGTCACCGCCGGCGACAGCAGCGTGTTGGTGACGGCCCGTCAGAACTACTGGCTCGACGAGGCCGCCACCCTCGAGCACCTCGGTATCGACGTCCCCGACGCCACCGTCATCAACGACGGCGAGATCGTCCAGGTCCTCGACGGCACCGCCTGCGCGGCGACCTGGAGCACCGCGGAATGGGACGAGTCCGATGCAACCCCCGCCGAGTGCCAGAACCAGCCCATACTCACCACCACCACCCTGACCGACCTCGGTATCGAAGGGGCGCTCGAAGTCTCGGGGGCTGCGGTATCGACCGATGGGGAGAACTGGACCATCGGTGCTGCAGCACCCGGCTACCAGACCTGGTTCGCCGGCAGGACCTTCGTGTCGACCGGCTGGAACGAGTCGGGGGACACCGTCATGTGGCGCTCCGCCGACGGGCTCAACTGGGATGCACCCACATGGGTCGACGCCTCCTACCAGATCGTCGGAGCCATCGACGACACGCTGGTCGCCCACTTCGACGGCGACAACGGCGCCGGCATCGCCACTTCGACCGACGGTGCCCAATCGTGGTCGCAGATCTCGGCTGCCGACATCGACGGCGGTGACTACGTTGCCTCCGCCGCAGCGGGTGATCTCGGCATCGTGGTCGTGACCGGCCGGTTCACAGGCGAGGATGTCAGCGACTTCCAGCTCTCCGTGAGCTCCGACGGTGTCAACTGGCAGACCACGCCGGTGGCCGACATCGCATCGATCAGTTCCGGCTACCCGAGTTTCGCCTTCGTCGACGACGATCACGTCGGCGTGGTTCTCGACGGAGTGACCCGCGATGTCGACGGCACCGTGTCGGGGCTGACCCTGCTCGGCACACCGAGCCGCTGAGGGTGACCGGGCTGGTCGCCCCGAACTCAGCCCGACCCGAACCCATACGGAAACCGCCCGACGAATTCGGGGCACTCCCTCCCTGGTCGCCCCGAACTCAGCCCGACCCGAACCCATACGGAAACCGCCCGACGAATTCGGGGCTTCCTGCAACGAACCGGACCACGAGGTGGCGGCGGAGGCCGTCTTGCTGGATTCGGCGCAGCCAGAAGTCGAAGCCGGCCTGGTCGTAGCGCCGACCGAGCGCGTTGCGATAGATGATGGTCAGGAACTCTTCGTCGGACACCGACGAGCCATAGGTGCGTACGAACTCCGGCGACTGGGAGAAGAACTGGGCGATGCCGTCGAACGTCGTGCCCTCTCGACGCCGCCCCAGCCAGTAGCGGGCCCCGCCGATCTCTGGTTCCCGGTCGAAGAAGGCCCGATACAG
>CALACD010000115.1 GCA_937890445.1 uncultured Acidimicrobiia bacterium
AGCGGATCGATACGCGCCTGGCGTTCGAGCTCGCGTCGAACCGATTCCTGATTCGTCGTCTCGTTGGCCGACAGCAAGTGACCCATCACCAGCGGGTCGTGACGGAGATCGGTGACACGAACCTCGAAACTACGCAGCCTGTCAGGTGGACCGAACGAGAAGTTCCGCGCCAGTCGATTCGCATCGGGAGTCAGGAGATGTTGACGCAACGCCGCCTGCTGGTCGACATCGACGCTGCGCAGCAAGTCATCGATCGTGGTCGGTGCCCTTCCCACGAAGAGGGCAAGCAGTGTCGCCGACGAGTAGGTCAAGGTCCCGTCGGCAGCGAGGATCGCGGTTGCGTTCGGCGAATCGTCCAGGAGCTTGCCGAAACGTCGGCCGGCCTCGATCAGGCCCGAGGCAACGGACGCGTCGTGCTGAGCCCGAGCCCTCAGCGCGAGCACGACCGATCCGAGAACCATCAACGCCAAGAAGGCAACGACGGTGGCGAACTGCGCCATCCGCTCGGCAGACGCCGCGTTGACCGTCGAACGACTGGCGGCCACACCCAGAAGATCCATGAGTTCCTCGTGGGACTGCGTCAAACGATCATCCAGACCGCCCCCAGCGGCCATGGACTGGGCATGTATCCGCAGTTCGACCAGCAACTGGCGGGCCCGCATCCGATCGACTTCGTCCAGAGCATGCAAGGCACCGAACGTGTCGACGTCGAGCGAGAGGAGCGCTTCGCTCACGCGCTCGTCGGCGTCGGGATCGTCGCCGTCGATGGCGATCACGGTCGCCACGGCCAACCGCAGATCGGAGGCAATCGACGCTGACGTTCGTTCATCGAGGGCCTCGGTCGTGGAGATCAGCACCGTGGCGACGCTGAAGGACAGACAGACCACCCCGAGCGCCATGACAGAACGCATGATCGAGGCGACGAGTGACAGAACCGAGCACCACCCAGTATCGACGGCTCGGCGTCGTGTATCAGCAACCGCCATTCTGGACTCGACGAGCACCCACCCGACCCTCAGGGGTAGCGTGCTGCATTCATGACCCAGCGAATTCTGGTGATCAATCCCAATTCCTCCATCCACATCACCGAGGGCATCGATCGCGCCTGTGAACCCCTCCGGCTGTCCGGGGGCCCGGTCATCGAATGCATTACCAACGCGGCCGGTCCTCCCGGCATCGAGACCCAACAGCACGTGGATGCCGTTGCCGTCCACAACGTTGCGTTGGTGGCAGCACATCCCGAGGCCGACGCCTACATCGTGGCCTGCTACAGTGATCCTGGCTTGCATGCGTGTCGCGAAGCCACCGACAAGCCCGTGCTCGGCATCTCGGAATGCGGCATGCTGACGGCGCTGACGTTGGGGCAGCGGTTCGGGGTACTCGCCATTCTGGCCACCTCGATCCCTCGTCATCTCCGCTACATAGCCGCTCTCGGCATCACCGACCGGCTGGCAGCCGAGCGGCCGGTGGGATTGGGTGTCGTCGAACTGGCCGACGAAGACAAGACCCTCGATCGTCTGGTTACGACCGGAGAGGCTCTTCGAGACATCGATGGCGCCGACGTACTGGTGATGGGTTGCGCCGGGATGGCCGACTATCGAGACCGGGTCGCAGCCGCAGTGGGTGTCCCGGTTGTCGAACCGACACAGGCCGCAGTGGCGATGGCGCTCGGGCGTCTCCAGCTGGGTTGGTGACTCCCGACGCCTGTGCTGGGATCCGTCAGATCTCGTTGGCCGGGGTGATCCGAACTCCGGTCCGTTCGACGATCAGGCCGTAGTGCTCCGGGCGTCGATGCGCTTCGAGGTTGAACATCGTCCGGCGCAGGTCGTCGCCCAGTGACAGATCACAATCGTGCACGATCACCTCGTCGTCCTCCGAGGTGGTCTTGGCAACGACCTCTCCGGTCGGGGCAACAATGACCGAGTTTCCGAACATGCGGAACCCGTTCTCGAACCCGGCCTTGGCCGACTGCACGACCCACACTGCGTTCTGGTACGCCATGGCCTGGGCCATCAGCAGGTGCTGGGCCACTCGCTGTGCCGGGGGTTCGGGATAATGCAGGTTCTCCGTCGGCGTGTTGTACCCGAGCGTCACCATCTCGGCTCCCTGGAGCCCCAGGACCCGGTAGGCCTCGGGCCACCGCCGATCGTTGCAGATGAGCATTCCGACCAGCGCATCCATGAACCGGTAGACGGGAAACCCAAGGTCGCCGACCTCGAAGTAGCGTTTCTCCAAGTGCTGGAACGCAGCCTCGGGCTTGTGGTCGGCATGGCCCGGCAGGTGAATCTTGCGATACTTGCCGATGATCTCGCCGTTGGGCGCCACCAGGATGGCCGTGTTGAAACGGCGGGTCCGGCCGTCGGGACTCTGGTCGGCAGGTACCAGCTCGGCGTAACCGACGTAGAAGCCGACGCCGAGATCTCGGGCCGTGTCGAACAGCGGTTGGGTGTCCGGTGATGGCATCGAGGACTCGAAGAAGCGGGCGTCGACCTCGTCTTGGTCCTCGTTCCACCACCGGGGAAAGAAGGTGGTGAAGGCCAGCTCGGGGAACACCACGAACTCGGCACCTCGCGCTGCCGCCGTTCGTAGCATCGTCACCAGCCGAGTCACCGCCGACTCCCGAGATTCCTCGAGTTGGACCGGACCGAGCTGAGCAGCGGCGACCACCATGCGACGATCGGCGGACTGACGGGTGGATGGGTCTGTCATCATCATTCTCCGGACTTCAGCGTTCGAGCGGCGTTCCCCACGCCGCCATCTGTTGGATCTCGGGCACGTCACGGCCGAGTGGTTCCGCGGACTCGAGCCCGCTCCGGGCCAGGAACTGCCCCCGGCCACGATCAACTCGCAGCTCGCCGTCGGCGATGACGATCTCCCCCCGCGACAGTACGGTCTCGGGCCACCCCCTCAGCCGTCGGCCGGCATAGGGCGTGTACCCGACGTTGTCGTGCACCATCTCGTTGGTGACGGTCAGCTCTCGTTCGACGTCCCAGATGGCGAGGTCGGCGTCGGAGCCGACGGCGATGGTTCCCTTCTTCGGGTACAGCCCGTAGATCTGGGCGTGTTGGGTCGACGTGATGTCGACGAACTGGTTGACGGTCAACCGACCCGATCCCACGCCCTCGGTGAACAACACCGGTAGCCGCAGTTCGAGTCCGGGCACACCGTTTGCGATCTCCTTGAACGTCGTGCGTTCGCCGTTCGGCAACTTGCCGGACTCGTCGAATCGGAACGGGGCGTGATCGGACGAGTACACCTGCAGGGTGCCGTCGAGCAGACCAGCCCAGCATGCCTCTTGAGCTTCGGCGTCCCGAGGGGGCGGGCTGCAGCAGAACATGGCGCCGTCCAGACCGCCGCGATCGAGATCATCGCTGGTCAGGAACAGGTACTGGGGGCAGGTCTCGCCGTACACCTTGAGACCCCGAGCCCGAGCGGCCCGGATCTCCTCGATACCGTCCACCGTCGACACGTGCACGATCAGGACCGGGGCATCGGCCAACTCGGCCAGAGCGATCAACCGGTGGATGGCTTCGGCCTCGGCTCCTCGGGTGTGGCAGACGGCGTGGTAACGGGGAAGCGTATTGCCGGCATCGACCACCTTCTGCGACATCCAGCCGATCATCCCGTGGTTCTCGGCATGAACCATGGTCAGTGCTCCGTGCGCCCTGGCCACGGTCAGCACATCAAGAATCTGTCGGTCGTCCATCATCAAGCGGTCGTAGGTCATGTAGAGCTTCAGCGATGACACACCCCCGGCAATCGCCGCCGGCAGGTCACGGGTCAACGTTTCGGGAGTCGGATCGGCGACGATCAGGTGAAAGGCGTAGTCGATGACCGCTTTGCCGGCAGCCCGCTGGTGGTAGTCAGCCACCACTTCGGGAATCTGCATGCCCCGGTGCTGGGCCGCGAACGACATCGTCGTCGTGGTTCCGCCGAACGCAGCGGACACCGTGGCGCTGTAGAAGTCGTCGGCATTCATGTAGCCCGAGGCCGAGAGCTGCTCGATGTGCGTGTGGCTGTCGATGCCACCCGGCATGACCAGCTTGCCACTGGCGTCGATCTGGTCATCGGCCGTTCCCGACACCTTGCCCATGGCCGTGATCACGCCGCTGCGGATACCGATGTCGGTGTCGAAGCTCTCGCTGGCGGTCGCCACCGTGGCGTTGCGGATCACCAAATCGAAGTCGGCCATGTCCGACCGTAGCTCGCCCGCCGCACCTCGCCGAATGCGGTTCGTATCAGAACCACCCGACCAGCATCGCCACACCCGACAACGCGAACACGGCCACCGAGAACCATCTCAGTGCCCGTTCCGGGATCCGCTTCCCCAAGGAACGTCCCACCAGCGCTCCCGCCATTGCGCTGGTCGATTCGCCGGCGGTGGCACCGATCCAGACGGCCAACGGGTTCGAGTTGGCGGCCAGGGTCGCCGTGGCGATCTGCGTCTTGTCGCCGAACTCTGACAGGGCAATGGTCAGTGCGATCGAGACCAACACCGACCGCGTCGTGAGCGTCGGACCGTCATCACTGTGGTCCTCGTCGTCGTCGTGCAGCAGCTCTCGTCCGGCAAAACCGATCAGAAGCACACCGCCGGCGATCTGCAACGGGCGCTCCGGCAACCAGGCACCCAGGACTCCGCCCACACCTGCGGCCAAGGCACCGGCGAGCCCGAAGCCGATGACCAGCCCGAACGCCACGACTCGCAGCGGAAACCGGGAACCGAAGTTGAGGGCAAGCAGCTGCGACTTGTCGCCCAGTTCGGCCAGGAAGATGACTCCGAACGAGATCGCAATGCTGGCAACGAACGATGACATCGGCGCAGCATGTCAGCGTCGAGCGAAAGCCACTACTCTCACCCGATGCATGCCTCGTTGCCGAGCCGCTCGGCCCACTGCGCAACGTGAGCGGAACCGAGTCGGAGCGATCCGAGGTGGACAACTGGTTCATCGAACGCGGCGTACCGCACCTGATGTCTGCCTACACCGCGTCGGAGGACATCTTCACCCGGATGTTCCGCTTCCTGGTCGTGGTCATCTTCGCCGAGCTCTTCCTGACCTTCAGCGACGACATCGCTGGCTGGGATCAAGCCGCCCTCTTCGGCTTCGGGGTCGGCAGCATTCTCGTCACCCTGTCGGTCGTGAACCGGCTGCGGGGCCGACGCTGGAATCAGGTGCCCGACGATGTCGGCGTCGGCGAGTTGGCGGTCTTCCTTCTGGTGCCACCCTTCCTGAGGGCCTTCACGACCGAGCAGGTCTCGGACTTCTTCCAATGACTGGTCATCAACGTGATCATCCTGCTGCTCGGCTATTTCGTCACCAGTTACGGTCTCTTCCCCATGATCCCGTGGGCACTGCGCCAGGTTCGCCGCCATATCGGCGACATCGCCAACTTGTTCGCCAAGTCCTTGCCTCTCCTGTTGCTCTTCTCGGCCTTCCTGTTCGTGAATGCCGAGATCTGGCAGGTGGCATCGGAGATTCCCTTGGTCTTCTTCGCTTGCGTGGCGGCCTTCCTGTTCTCGATCAGCGTGCTGTTCATGACATTGGGCCTTCGACACAGCCTGGACGACCTCAACACCTTCGGTTCCTGGGCCGAGGTCGGCACCTTGTGCGTCGGTACCCCGGCCCAGGTCTTGGAGCTGCCCCTGGATCCCCAGGTTCCGACACCCCGAGGCCTCGAGCGCCGGGAGCAGTTCAACCTCGGGCTCCTGCTCCTCACATCACAGATGATCCAAGTGGCGCTGGTGGCCTCGATGGTCGCCATCTTCTATGTCATCTTCGGACTGCTGACCGTCGGCGAGGAGACCATCCTGCAATGGACGACCCTCACCGAGGAGACCTTCGATCCGATCCTCGATCTGACCTTCCTCGGCCATCCGATGGTGCTCACCGAGTCACTCCTGGTGGTATCGGGTTTCATTGCCTCCTTCAGCGGGCTTCAGTTCGCCGTGTCGCTGGTGACCGACTCCACGTATCGAGACGAGTTCACCAGCGACCTTCGAACCGAGTTGCGCCAGATGCTGGCCGTGCGCTGCCGGGTCGGTCCATCCCCGGACTGACGGGCATGGCCCCGGACCTCAAGCGGTTCGTGGTTCGTGCCGAGGTTCCCTGCATGCATCGCTCGACCACCCGCGGGCTCCTGCTGCTCGCAGCACTGGTCGGCACCGTGTTCCTGATCCGACCGGTGGTGGCTCGGGCGCTGGCACCCGACGACCGGGACCCATGCGATCCCCGCAGTCTGGGGCAGACCCACGGACCCATCCTCACCGTGTATGCCCTGGAGGCCGGCGAGATCTCGAACCTCTGCTTCGGACCACACGATTCGGATCTGGACCGAGCGTGGCAATCGTTGGCCGCGATCACCACGCCGCAGGAACGAGCCAGCATCGCCGCATTCGCCATCTACGAGGGTGACTATGCGGCCTACACCCAACGCATCAATACCGAATCGACCGTCTTCGTCATCGCCGTCAACCGCCCCACGGCACAGGCCCACCCGCAGACGTTGCGTCACACGATGGCGCATGAGTTCGCTCACGTCATCACCGCCCAGGAATCGAACGTCTGGAACGGTGAGCAGGTCGCCACGTCCAACTGCATCGGCGACGACAACCTGTACGGGTGTGCTGGTCGGAACAACTATCTGGCCACCTGGACCTATCAGTTCTGGCCGTCGAACGAGATCGAGAGCCTCGATCGCAGCTACCACGATCCAGCCGAGGCAGCCAGGCGATGCCTGGCCGATCCCGGTTTCGTCGGCCCGTATGCGGCCACCAATCCGGGCGAGGACTTCGCCGAAGCGTTCGCTGCGTTCGTGTTGTCGATCCCGGTGCCGGCGAGTGCCCAATCCCGGGTGAGATTCATGAGCTCGAACGTCGAGATCGTTGCCATTCGCGACCGGATCCACGCTGCCGGCCTCAGCGCTCCCGATCTCGTCATCGGTCACTGCGGCTGATCCCCATCGTTCGGATCAGGGCTCCGGGCCCGATTCCGGCGCCACCCGCTCAGAGCTGACCGAGGAACTCGATCAGCTCACGATTGACGGCTTCGGCTGCTTCCTGTTGCACCCAGTGGCCCGAACCCGGGATGATCACGCTCTTGGTCAGGTTGGGCATGGTGGTGGTGAAGTTGGCGATGGCTTTGCCACCCCACATCGTGGGCCCGTCCTTCTCTCCGCCCAGGAAGAGCGAAGGCTGCATGATCGGGGCTCCCGTCCAGGCCGCCAGGTCGGCCCAGTCTCGATCGACGTTGCGATAACGGTTCAGGCCACCGGTCAGCCCGGTCCGTTCGAAGTCGGCCAGGTAGACGGCGAAGTCCTCGGGCCGGAGCCATTCGGGCAGCCCACCGTCAGCCTCGGGCCAACCATCGGGCCAGGAGAACCGATCGATCAGCTTGCCGGTCGGACCCACATGGACCATCGACCCTCGGCCATCACCCGTCGGTGCGTTGCCCGAAGCCGACCAGTAGAAGCCCAGAAGCCATCGGGCCAGATCGGCTTCGATCTCGGCCTCGGCCCGACCCAACTGCTGGAAGTACTCGATGTAGAACTCCTCGGCTCCCCCCAGGAGACGGAACTGGTCACTGGGGCGGAACGACGAGCGTGGGCTGTAGGGAACGCTCAACAGGGCGACGGCTCGGAACACATCGGGCCGCAGCAGTGCCGAGTTCCAGGAGATGGGGCTGCCCCAATCGTGACCGACAACGACCGCCTGGTCTTCACCCAGGGCTTGAACCACACCCACGTTGTCGGCGACGTGACAGACCATCCGATAGTCCTCGATGACACGCGGGGCATGGGAGCGACCGTAACCGCGGACGTCGATGGCGGCAGCTCGGAATCCGGCATCGGCAACCGCCAACAACTGATGACGCCACGAATACCACGACTCGGGGAATCCGTGCACGAACAGAACCAGCGGACCCTCACCGGCCACGGCCACATGCACCCGGGTCCCCAGCGCATCGACGGTGCGATGCTCGATCATGGCCATCGTGGATTCACTCATGCTTCAGTGTGGTGCACCGAAACGGGGTCCACCACTCCCGGCCCGGCCCTGCGGACACCGAAGACGTCGCTTCACCAAACGGTGCTCTGACCACCGAACGTGCTGTGAATGAAAAAGTCGTAGTGCTCGCCTCGCATCGCGCGCCAGCGACGTTCGATCCGTTGCATCCGTTTCAGTTGTGGCCACAAACGCTGGTCTTGGCGATAGGCCGCTCGGGCTGCGTCGATGTCGACCGCACATCCGAGCTGTTGGCTCCAGAAAGCGGCGGCTGGCTCGACCCAGTCCTCCAGACCCTCCCGCATCAGATTGGCGGCAACGTCCAGCAACACACCCTCGGGCTCCTTCCAGCGATCCATCAGCGCGGTCATGACCGACCGCATCGGGCGGCGGACGGGCAGGGGCAACATGGGTAGGAAGGGCTGCATGTCGAGCAGAGGGCTCCCCGATCGATCCCACATCAGAGGCGTACCGAGATCCAGCATGGTCACCCCGTGGGCCGTCACCGACCAGTTGCTGACCTGGGCATCGAGACTGACCCGATCATCGATAGCGGCCAGAACCGTCGACCCGATCGACTGCAGCAACAGATGGCCGGTTTCGGGTGAAGCGGACCGGAAAACGGCGGCACCGATGGTCGAAGGATCCAGCATCGGCTGCACCAGATATCCCACGGTCATCTCGTCAGACCTCGTCACGCCGACGACATCGGTCGGTGTGATGTCGACTCCACGAGCGGTCAACGCTTCGATGTACGACACCACCAGCCTCCGATACCGCTCGAAACCTTCGCCTCGAAACGGGGGCATCCGCTTGCAGACAACGGTGGGCGAACCGTCAGGACCGGGTCGGGCCCCCAAGGCAACGCTCAGTTCTCCGAAACCGACCACGCACAAGTCGCTGAGGTCGCGACGCTCCAAGGCCACGTGTACCCGCTGTTCCAGCGCAGCCAGTTCATCGACGGTCAGCATGGGCTAGAACGTACCGGTCGGCATCGAAAGGACAGAGCCCATGGACCCCAACGATCGACTCGAGCTACACGAACTACCAGGACGTTACGGCGATGCCATCGACGATCGGGACTGGGATGCCCTCGATCGGATCTTCACCGACGACGCCGTCTTCGATCTGACTGATCTGGGGGCACCGCGGCTGGTCGGACTGGACGAGATCAAACGGTTCATGGACACCGAGGCCCGGCATCCACGGACTCACACCATGACCAACATCTACGTGGACGAGACCTCGGACGGAGTCACGTTGGCCTTTCGCATCTTGGCCATGCTTCCCGACCACAAGATGGGCACGGCCTCCTACTACGACGACGTGGTCAAGACGGCCGATGGTTGGAGGGTCAAACACCGGGTGACCACGCGGCGCCGCCGATAGCGACGTCGTTGGCCCGAGACCGACGTTCTGCGACTGCGGGCCAGTTCGTCTCGGCCCTCGCACCTTCGCTCCCTCCTCGGATCTCTCAGCCGACCAGGTACCAGCGACGATCGATCTCGCGCTCCACGGCAGCCAACCGGAGCCCTTCAGCTTTGGTCAGCTGCCGTTCGGCTCGCCGGTGTATCAACTCGGTCTCGACGGCCATCAGTTCGGCCGTGGTCATCTCGACCTGCAGTCCCATTCGGTCCGGCATCAGTACGGTCATGCTGCAGCCCTGATCTCGAAGGCAACCTCGACCGATGCGAGTGCACCGAAGATCACGTCCTCGAGTTCGTCCTGGACCGGGCCAAGGGCTCGCAGGTCCTCGAGAACCTCGCTCACGAGGGCCTTGAGTTGGACGTCATCGGTCGACTGGTGAAGATCCAGCAGCCAGTCGACACAACGGTCGAAGGAGATGTAGTCGACGGTGTCCTCGTCGGTGGCGGTGGCCCAGAAGGCTTCGCAGGTTGCGGTCGTCAGTGTTGCGGTCATGTCATTCCCTCGTTTGATTGGTTCCGGCTCGTTCGTTCCGGGTTGGTGTTCCCGACGTTTGCTTCGGTGATTGCAACCTAAATCGGTGAGGCGAACCGCGAACCGGGGATCTCCCCCCTCTCCGAGGAATCCCCTGGGGGTTCGTCCTGTCGGGCAGCTAGCGTTGTGCTCGATGAGCAACGAGGTTTCTCCCCGCCCGTCGAGTACGCAACGGGTCATCATGGCGGCCGCCGATCACGGCATCGAGATCACGCTGAGCGACTACCCCGAACACGGCGCCCGAACGGCCGAGGATGCTGCAGCCGCCGTCGGTTGCAGCGTGGCCCAGATCGTGAAGTCGATGATCTTCGATGCCGAAGGGACCTTGGTCGTGGCCTTGACCAGCGGTGCCAATCAAGTCGACGGCACGCGCTTGGCGGAGCTGGCCGGAGTCGAGTCATGCGGACGAGCCGACGTCGAGAAGGTCCGCGTCCACACCGGGTTCGCCATCGGAGGCGTCCCCCCATTCGGGCACGACCATTCATCGCCGACCTGGATCGACCCCCTGTTGCTGACCTTCGATCAGGTCTGGGCCGCGGGTGGAACACCTCGTCACGTGTTTCCCATCGCACCCGACGACCTGGTACGCCTGGCCGGTGCCGTCGTCGCCGACTTCACCCGGTGACGGCATCCGACAGCAACGAGTCCGACAGGGAAGCGTTGGCGCCACCGGTCGGCGTCGGGCCCCATCCCGAGCCCTGGCCCGACGATGACCGTCTCGATCGCGAGTTGTTGGCGAACGGCGACCGGCGAAACGTCGTCGACCGCTACCGCTACTGGTCGATGGATGCCATCGTGGCCGACCTCGATCGGCATCGGCACCCGTTCCATGTGGCCATCGAGAACTGGCAGCACGACCTGAACATCGGAACGGTGGTCCGAACCGCGAACGCGTTCCTGGCCGCCGAGATCCACATCGTGGGCAAGAAGCGCTGGAACCGGCGAGGGGCCATGGTGACCGATCGATACCAGCATGTCCGCCACCATCGGACCGTCGAGGACTTCTCGGCCTGGGCCGCAGAGCATCGACTTCCGCTGATCGGCATCGACAACCTTCCCGGGTCCACTCCGCTGGAACACGACTCGTTGCCGGCGGAGTGTGTCCTGGTGTTCGGGCAGGAAGGCCCGGGGCTTTCGGCCGAGATGCGTCCCGTGTTGGCCCAATGTCGATCCATCGCACAATACGGCTCGACTCGATCGATCAACGCCGGGGTCGCGGCCGGCATCGCCATGCACTCATGGATCTCCACCCATGCCCGAGCGCCACACCATTCCGGCAACTGAGTCGGCGCCGGCGGGCACGTCATCTGTCGCCGCCGTCGGCTCAGAGCAGGCGAAACTCGATACGGCGGTTGGTGGCCTGATCGCCGGCCGAGGATTCGGGATCCACCTTGAGGCGTAGCGCTCCGTAGCCGACAGCGACCAGTTGGTTGCTGACACCTCGGGCTCGTAGCGCCCGCACGACCGCATCGGCACGGTCCTGACTGAGGCTCAGGTTCGCCTGGGGCGAACCCTGTCCATCGGTGTGCCCACCGACCTCGAGTCCGGCATCGGGAAACTGAGAGAGGACATCGGCGACCGCATCGATCACCTCGGACGCGTCGTCGGACAACGCCGCGCTCGCGAGATCGAACTCGATTGGCGACTCCAACAACAGGTCGTCCAGTAGCCCTTCGATCCGGGGTGAGTCGGCTCGCTCCAGATCGACTTGGAAGCGCAGCGAACTCGTCTGACTCAGCTGCGCATCGACCCGGGCCAAGAGCATCGGGTCAGACAGCGATCCAACAACCAACACCGTGCCCAGCGGGGCGACTTCAGCATCGATCGTCACGCCGTCGGTGTTGATCTGGTCCGGGCGATACACCGCCTCGAACGGTCCCACGGCCTGGGCCAGGACACTCCGGCTGGCCACGACTCCAACGAACACCACCTCGGTCCGCCCCACCGTTGCCGTCAGGCTGGCTGCGCCCGCCGCCGGCTGGATCTCCAGATTGTCGACCACCTCGGACACGCCGGAACTCGCAAAGGCCAATCGCAGCACCGCGTCACGAGATGCCGCGTCGGGCACCGTCCCGCCGAGGGTCACGATGCCGCCCTCGACCGTCGGAACGACCTCGGGGAATCCGGCGGCAACCACCGTAACCCGCAACTCGGAGGCGTCGATGACATCGACGTCCGGCTCCGTGATCGTCGTCGTGGGTGCGAGGGTCGTGGTCGTGCGTTGGGGAACCGGCGATCCCGGGAGGCTCGAGGTCTCGACGAATCCGGCATTGATGTCCGGCAGCCCACCAATTCCGAGAGCCGTCAGGAAGACGGCGACCGACAGCACGAAGGGTGGAAAGGCCTGGGTCCGCGACAGCGACCGCAGACGTCGCAGATACCGAGGCAACAGCGGGTCACTGTTGCGCTGCTCGCCGTCGTCGATCATGCCTTCGTGGCGGAGTCTCGTCGACTTCGGCGCAACAACTGTTCGGCAGCGGCCGCCAGGACCAGGACCAGGAGGAGCACGACGACGCCGCGCACAATGGTGGAAATGGTCCCGGGCACCGAGCGATCGGGTGTGGTCACGAGTTCGGTCAGGAACACCTCGGCTGCAGCCTCGGCTGGTTCGGTGTCGCGGGCTGCGGCCAACGATCGGGGAAACGCGTCCTTGTAGTCTTCGGTCACGCTGGCGCCAAGGGTCCCGTCCGGGCCGAACGACAGGGTGACATCCGCCTCGACCAACTGCCGAACACGCAATGCGAAGGCGTTGTTGTCAGGCTGGGGATCGTCGGGGGCGATCACGACCATCCGCAGACCGAGGTCGCGGGCTCGGGCCACGACAGTGGCCAACGCCGCTTCGTCGTAGTCGGAGTTGCCGGCTGCGAGATACACCCCATCGTCGGCAAGACGCTCCGCTACCGCCGTCGGCGTCTCCGCTGACGCGGGTGCAACCGACATCAGCGCGAGCGAGGCCAGGAAGGCAAGCAGAAACGAGGCGCGCAACAGCGAACGTGACAGCGAACGTGACATTGTCTCCAGTCTCCCACGCTCCGTGGCGAGACTGGCGGCAGAGCTGTTTCAGCCCAGCATCCAGTCGCGAGCCTTGTCGTGTTCGACCTTGGCATGGAAGAAGCGATCGAAGAGTCGACGCTCCTCCTGTTCTTCGTCGTTGTCGTCATCGAGCACGAAGTCGGGCGTCTTCTTCGGCACCACAGCCCGGTCGACGACGGTCGGTGCGGGGAGCTCGGCCAGGGCCTCGGCCTTGCGTCGTTCGATCTCCTCGATCTCGTAGCGCAGCGCGGCCACGTGCAACTCCAGCTCGCGGCGCTCGGTCATCAGTCGCACCGCATCGTTGCGAAGCAGGTTGAACTCGCCGAGAATCTCGGCCACTTCCTGATGGATGTCATGGTGCTCGATACGCAGGTCATCCAGGACCTGGATCGCGTCGTTCTTGTTGTCCAGAAGCATCGCTAGCTCACCTCGTAGCTTGTCTCTCTCGAGCGCAATGATGTGCACATCCGATTCGAGCCCCTCATGCTCTTGTCGAAGTACTTGGAGTGCAGCCTCGGTGGCAACCACCTCGGGAGTAGATCTCTTCTCCCGGGCGATCTCCTCGAGGCGTTTGAACGCAGCGAGACGGGGGGTGGCCAACCGGAAAATGTGTTCGTACTCCGCCACGCGTTGGCGAAGGACGTCCATCGTCTCCGAATCGGCCGTATCGACCGGTGTCCGTCGTTCCTCATGCGCTTGCACAGGGAACAATCGGCCTATGCGAGATGCAGTTGAGCGGTTGGTCGATCAGTGACCGAACATCATGAGCCACTGCTCGAGTGACGTCGGCCGGTAGACGATGTTCTCCTGCCGGGTGGCCCCCATTTCCTTGTGGGGCTCGGGAGAATAGAGGTGCCCCGGATACAGAACGGCTCGGTCAGGAACCTTGGCCAGGCGATCGTGCAGCGATCGGTACAGCTCCTCGGGATCGCCACCGGGTAGGTCGGTTCGTCCGCAGCCATCGAGGAACAGCGTGTCTCCCGAGACCAGATGATTGTCGACCAGAAAGCACTGACTCCCGGGCGTGTGACCGGGGGTGTGGATCAGCTCGATGGCGATGTCGCCCACCATGACCGTGTCACCCGAGGAGTGCGACACCAACTGATCGCCGCCGACACCGGTGACCTTGGTGACGAACTCGGCCTCCGGGGCCTGCACGTGCACCGGGACGTTGCTCTGTTCCAGCAGGTCGGCGATGCCATGCAGTTGATGTCCCATCATGTTCCCGCCGACATGATCGGCGTGGTAATGGGTGGCCAGGACACCGGTGAGACGCATGCCATCGGCATCGAGGGCATCGATCAATGCCGCCGAGTCGTAGGCCGGATCGACGAGGACGGCCTCGCCGGTCTCCTTGTCGCCGATGGCGTAGGCGAAGTTCACCATCTGGCGAGCAATGGGGTCGGTGGTCGCGAAATCGCGCCCCGACAGCAGCTGGCGGAAATAGAGCCGGTCATCCATCTCTCAACTCTAGGCTTGACCGAGTGACAGCAACGAACGGTCGAATCGGCTTCCTGGGTCCGCTCGGCACCTTCACTGAACAAGCTCTTCGCACCCAAACGGATCTCCTCGACCGCGAGCTCATCCCGATGCGGACGTTCGTCGACGTGCTGGGTGCCACCCAAGACGGTGAGATCGATCTTGGCTTCGTGGCCATCGAGAATGCCATCGAGGGAACCGTCAACGTCACCCTCGACACGCTCGCGTTCGATACCAATCTGTTGATACAACGCGAGGTCGTTCTGGACATCACCATGAATCTGATGGCGGCACCCGGCACCGCCCTGGAGGACATACGTTCCGTGGCCTCCCATCCCGTGGCCAATGCCCAGTGTCGATCCTTTCTCCAGACCAAACTTCCCGGCATCGACGTCAACCCCGCCAACTCGACGGCCGAAGCAGCACAGGCAGCATCGCAGGACCCGACGACGGCGGCCTTGGGACCAGCGATCGCGGGCGAACGTTACGGGCTCGACATCGTGGCCGCCGACGTGGCTGACGTTTCCGACAATCAGACCCGGTTCATCCTGGTGGGCCGAGAAGGCGTCCCTCGCCCCACCGGTCACGATCGAACCACCTTGGTGTTGACAGCGCGGGAGGAGAAACCGGGCTCGTTGGTTCAGATCCTTCATGAGTTCTCGGCCCGCAACATCAATCTGTCGAAGCTCACCTCTCGACCGGCTCGCACCCGGCTCGGCAACTACTGCTTCATCATCGACATGGACGGCCACATCGCGGACGACGTCGTCGCCAACTGCCTACGCAACGTGCGGGCCAAACACGCCGACGTGAAGTTCCTCGGCAGCTATCCAGCAACCGGCGAGGACAGCAATCAGGTGCGGGCCGAGGCATCCGAGGCATGGCAGGACGCGGCCGACTGGATGGACTCCCTCCGGAGTCAGATCGTCCGATGACGTCGGTCCCGCTGTCGGGCCAGCACGACGCAGCATCGCTCGATCTGCGCTGCTCGGTCCTGACCCGTGGACAGGGAGAACGTCCCGCTGGTTCTGCCACCAGCTCCGATCACTTCCTGCTGGTGGAGTTGCCGTTGCCCTGGCCTGCGTCGATCGACACCCACCCCGTCATCGAAGCCTTGGCCCTGTCGTCCGAGGTGGCGGCATCGGTACGTATTCTCGGTATCCGACCGCCAGAGGCTCGGATCCCGGCATCGCGACGCAATCACCACCACGTCATCAGCTATCGACACACCCCGGGTACGCCGTTCGACGGCTATCGACGATCCGAGACCTCCGTCTCCACCGACGAGTTGATCCCGGCCCTTCGCGCCATCACCAGCGGCGACCGGTCGCGACTCGATACGGTCGACAATGGCATCCGGGATCTTCTCGTCTGCACCCACGGCACCCGCGATCGGTGTTGCGGGCAGATGGGTTCGCTCCTTGTCACCGAGGTGGCCGACCTGCTCGACGAGAACATTCGCGTCTGGCGCACGAGTCACACCGGCGGGCACCGGTTCGCACCCACCGCCATCACCTTTCCCGACGGCATGACCTGGTCGTACCTCGATGCACGGCTGGTGTCGGGCATCCTCGATCGCTCGATCGCCCCCGCTGACCTGGTGGGCCACACCCGAGGTTGTGCCGGTGTGCCGAGCCGTCACCTCCAGGTCGCCGACGCCGCTGCGTTCGCCCGAGTCGGGTGGTCGTGGTTGGAACAGCCACGCAATGCCGTGCTTGTCGAGCAGGACGATTCCTCGGACCGGTACGAGATCCACCTGACTGGCGCCGCCCGACAGTTCACGGTCACCATGACTTCCGATGAGGCTGTTTCCGTCCCGGTGTGTGGCGAGCCCCTCGCCGTCGCCGTCAAGTCGAGCCGTCAGTTCACGATCACCTCGATCAGCGAGGGCTGATCGAACCGAGTGAACCGATGACCAGATCATGACCGACCCTCCCGGAGACCGCCTCGGCCTCGAACACCGAGCCCCCGTGACCAGTTGGGCGAGCGACTTCGACCACACTCATCCCGACTATGCCGTCAGTGCCCCGGCCATCTGGGACGAACTCCGAGTCGACTGTCCCATTGCCCACACCGACCGTTTCGGCGGAGCGTGGTTGCCAGTGCGCCACGAGGACGTCAGCGCCATCGCCCGCAACACCGTCGACTACTCGTCGCAGGGTGTCGTGGTCAGCCCCAACCGGCCCGACTCTCTCGCGCCCATGGGCTACGCACCGCCCATCACCTCCGATCCGCCGTTTCACGCCATAGCTCGGCGCCTCCTCCTGCCTCCCTTCTCCCCTACGCCGATCGCCGCGCTGGAACCCTTTGCCCGCAGCTTCTGCAACGAGTTGATCGACGACGTGCTCGATCATGGTCCGATGGTCGATGCTGCCGTTCGTTACGCACAGCACATCCCGGTTCGCATCATCGCTCACATGCTGGGGCTACCCGAGGAGGACGGTCCCAAGTTCCGGGGCTTCATACAGCGAGTGCTCGAGACACCCGGCATCGACCATGGTGTCGCCGAGGAAGACACCCTCGAGAGCTACCTGGGCCAGCAGGTCGCCCAGCGGCGGGCCAACCCGCGTTCGAATACTGAAGGTGATCTGATCGACTACCTGATCAACGCCGACATCGACGGCATGCCGCTGGAGGATGCACACATCACGGGCTCGATCGCTCTCCTGCTCATCGCCGGTATCGACACGACGTGGTCGGCCATCGGCGCATCGCTGTGGCACCTGGCCCAGCACCCGGATGATCATCGGCGTTTCGTGGCCGAACCCGGGATCCGCTCCTTCGCCATCGAGGAACTGCTCCGGTTCTACGCTCCGGTCACCATGGCCCGACTGGCCGTCACCGATCACGATCTCGGCGGCTGCCCAGTCACCAGCGGCGACTGGCTCCTCCTGCCGTTCCCGGCCGCCAACCGTGACCCCGACGTGTTCGAGCGGGCCGACGAGGTCGTGCTCGACCGTCAGCAGAATCGACACATCGCCTTCGGTTTGGGAATTCACCGCTGTCTGGGCTCGAATCTGGCCCGCATGGAACTGTCCGTCGCCATCGAGACCTGGATGGATCGCATTCCAGATTTCGAACTCAGTGATCCGGCCCGGGTCACCTGGAGTGTGGGGCAGGTGCGAGGACCCCGAGCGCTGCCGATTCGCATCCTGGACTAGACGGTTGACGCTGACAGAGGCAGATCTCCTTCGTCGCCGTTCCGGAGCGCCAACAAGCACTCGACCGCGTCCCCGGCCCGACCCATCGGCACCAACAGATGATCGTGATGGAATGCCGCAATCACGTTGCACGCGATTCCCTCTCGAGTCAACGCGGCCGACACCGCTGCAGTCATGCCGACGGCTTCCAACGAACTGTGCACGTCGAGCGTCAGCCACGCGGCTTCGAAGTCCCACGTCCAACCATTGCGGTCAGCAGCGTCGATCGTCACCACCACGGTCGCACCCTCCGCTTCGGCGATGACTGCCATCACCCCGTCGCCCAACCCGACCGGTGGCTCGTCATGCGCCCGGGTCACCATCGTGAACCGGCCGCTGCGTCGACTGACCGTCAACGACCGCAGCATCCGACCCAGATCGGTCTCGCCGCCGGGAGCGACCGACTCCGTCATCAGCCGGCGAAGCGTCGTTCGAGATCGATGATCTCGGGAAGACCGATCGTGTCGGTGAACGTGGCGAACGGCATGAGTTCGTCGACGAACGCTGCCGGTGTGCCATCCGCCTTCAGCCGAGCCAGGAAGGCCTGCATCGCAGTCACCGCAGACAGCATGGTCCCGATCGGCATCAGGATCATGGCAAAACCGAGCTCGGCGATGGTGTCGTAGGTCAACGGAGGGGTCTTCCCGCCCTCGGCCCAGTTGAACAACAGCGGGACGCCTTCGAACTCCTTGGCCACGAGCGCGATCTCGTCCTCTCCCTGCAACGCCTCGACGAAGAGCACGTCGGCCCCTGCCTGCAGACAGCGTTCAGCCCGCCGCAGGGCTTCGTCCAAACCGAGCGGGGCCCGGGCATCGGTTCGGGCGATCAACACGAAGTCAGGATCGTTGCGAGCAGACGAAGCGGCAGCGACCTTGGCCACCATCTCATCGGTGGGGACCACCTGCTTGTTCTCCATGTGACCGCACTTCTTGGGCAGGATCTGGTCCTCGATGTGGATGCCGCCGACACCTGCCCGCTCATAGGCCTGCACCGTGCGGATCACGTTGATCTGGTTGCCGTATCCCGTGTCGGCATCGGCGACCAGGGGCACGTCGATGGCCGACGCGATGCGCCGCGCGTTGTCGACCATCTCCGACATACCGAGCAGTCCGACGTCCGGTCGTCCCAAGAGCGACGCCGTCGTCCCGAACCCGGTCATGTAGGCGGCGTCGAACCCTGCCTGTTCGATCAAACGGGCTCCGAGCGCGTCGTAGCACCCGGGCAACACCATCGGCCGACGGTTCTCGACCGCAGCAGTGAGAAGGGAGCGGAGGACAGCGGGACCGTTGATGGATCGGCCGAGAAGATCAGACACGAGCGCGACGGTAGCCCAGACGGCACTCGACGCGGCCCGGACGAAAGCCTACGTTCAGGATGGTGACCAATGCCCGACAGCACGAGGTGGCCCAGGACTATCAGCGAGCCGGCTTCAACCGCCGGCTCGGTATGGGTGCCCGCCCGGCGGTCCTGATCGTCGACATGTGTCGGGCGTACTTCTCGGCCGGCTCACCACTGGACCTCGGCGACGACGCGGCCGTCGTCGGTTGCGAGACCCTGGTCGACACGGCACGACATGCCGGCATCCCGGTTCTGTGGTCGCGTGTCGAATTCGTCCCGGGAGGGGCCGACGGCGGCGTGTTCTACCGGAAGGTCGGCGCGCTGTCGGTGTTCGATCGCGGCAACGAGCTGGGTGACTGGCTCGATGTCCTACGACCGCAGCTGGACGAACCCGTGTTCACCAAACAAGGCGCGTCGTCCTTCTTCGGCACCGGCCTCGCTGAGCACTTGCGAGCCGAAGGTGTCGACACACTCATCATCGGTGGGGTCTCGACCAGTGGATGCGTGCGAGCATCTGCGCTCGACGCCTGTCAGGAGAACTTCGTTCCCATCGTCGTTCCCGAAGCGTGCGGCGACCGCGACCCGGTCATTCATCACAACAGCTTGTTCGATCTCGACGCCAAGTACGCCGACGTCGAACCCTTGGCCTCGGTGCTGGCCGCAATCACGGAATGATCGACCATCAGCAGGACGTCGGCCACTTCGATTCCAGTGCGGCGCAAGAGAACATCCGATCTCGGCTCCGGTCACGTGTGAACACTCGGCGAACTAGGTTCGTCGACCCGCCGCGGCGCTGGTCGAGGTGCTACGGAAGCTCCGGAAGGACAGTTCCACTTCAGCAACCACAAAGGATTTCATCATGGACGTAGGCATCTTCATTCCCATCGGCAACAACGGCTGGATGATGTCCAAGAACGCCCCGCAGTACATGCCGAGCTTCGAGCTCAACAAGACCACGGCCCTGGAGGCCGAAGCCCAGGGTTTCGATTTCCTGTTGTCGATGGTCAAGCTGCGTGGGTTCGGCGGCGAGACCGAGTTCTGGGACCACAACATGGAATCGTTCACGTTGATGGCGGGCCTGGCAGCTGCGACCGAGAAGATCGGCCTGTTCGCCTCGGTTGCGTTGCCGACCATGGAACCGGCAATGGTGGCCCGCATGGCCTCGACCATCGACGACATCAGCGACGGTCGCTTCGGGATCAACATCGTGTCGGGCTGGAATCAGATCGAGTACAGCCAAATGGGTGTATGGCCCGGTGACTGGTACTACGAGAAGCGCTACGACTACGCCACCGAGTACGTGACCATCATGCAGGAGCTGTGGGCCGACGGCGTCAGTGACCTCAAGGGCGAGTACTTCCAGATGGACGACTGCCGCCTAAGCCCACCGCCGAAGGCAGGCAAGGTGCCCTTGGTGTGCGCTGGTCAGTCCGACCGGGGCATGGAGTTCTGTGCCACCTACGGCGACTACCAGTTCATCATCGGGACCAGCGATCTCGACGTGGTGCGGGCCGACGCTGCCCGTTTGGTGGCCGCTGCCTCCGAGACGGGCCGTGATGTCGGGGTCTACGTCTTGTTCCAGATCACGATGGGCGACACCGATGCCGAAGCCGAGGCCAAGTGGCAGAGCTACCGCGACGGCGCCGATCTGGAGGCCATCAAATTCATGACCGGACAGGCCGAACTGGACACCGCCGGCGCCACCGCCGACAAGATCACCGAGATGCAGGGCGCGTTCAACCTGAACATCGGTCCGATCGTCGGGAGCCACGCCACGATCGCCGCCAAACTGGATGAGATCGCCCAGATCCCGGGAGTCAAGGGCACCATGTGCGTCTTCGACGACTACCCCGTTGCCACCAAGGAGTTCGGCGAGAAGGTCATGCCGCTGATGACATCGCGCCGTTGACCTGTGGGGCAGTTGCCCCGATCTATCCCGGCGCGCCCGGAGAACGCCGGGACTCGACGTTGGCATGGACGTCGAGCAGCACGGTGATGCCTTCGGCATTGAGTTGGCGGGCCCGCTCGAGGCCGGCTCGGAGCTCGGGAGCGGTACCGACCGTGATGCCCACCGCACCCATACCGGTGGCGATCATGGCGTAGTCGCCCTGCATCTGGGTCACTCCGAACTGGGTTCGAGCAGTCACCGGATCCATTGGCCCCCCGATCGGGTAGGTGGCCATCGCCCCGTTGTTCAGCAGCACGGTGGTGATGGCCACACCCGAGCGGGCCGCCGTCTCCAGATCGGTACCGGACATGCCGAAGGCTCCGTCGCCCATCACATTGCAACAGAACATCTCGGGATGAGCCACCTTGGCCCCGATCATGAGCGGAATCCCGAACCCGAGGTGCGTGGTCTTGCCCCAACCGACATAGGAGTGCGGGGTGGTGGCGGCATAGAAGGGCACGAGGCAGTCACGGGGAGCGCCGGCGTCGTGGGTGACGATGCTGGCGTCGGCGTCGAGCACCTCGTTCAGCTCGTGGATGACGCGGTAGTAGCTGAGGGGTTCCTCGTCCGAGGTGAGCGCTGGCGTCCAGGTGGCCATCCAGTCGGCCCTGGCCGCCGCCACCTCAGCTTCGACGGCGTCGCGGTCGCGTGGACCATCGAGACGGGCCTTCACCTCGTCGATCAGGAGACGTAGCGTCAGCCGGGCATCACCGACCAGGCCCACGTCGACACGCTCGTCCTTGCCCAGCTCGTCAGGGTTGTTGGTGTTGTGGATGAGAAACGCATGGCCCGGCACCTTCTGTCCGTACGGGGTGCGGGTGAGGCTGGAGCCGATGGCCACCACCACGTCGGCTCGTGACAGCCACGCCGCCGCCGGCGCCGTCGTGGTCATGCCGCCGGCGCCCAACGACAAGGGATGGCGTTCATCCAGCGCTGACTTGCCGGCCATGGTGCAGAACACCGGCGTCGCCGTCAGTTCGGCCAGTTCGCGAAGCTCTGCCGTAGCCTGTGCGAACAACACCCCGCCGCCGGCCCACAGCAGAGGGTGCTCGGCCGCCAGCAACGCATCGACGGCGGCCGTGATGTCCGGTGCGCTCGGCGCCTGGAGGGCCATCGGCGGTGAGGTGTACCGCTCGAGGGCGTCGTCGGGGACCTCTTGGCGGCATACATCGGCGGTCAGCTCCACCACCACGGGGCCAGGCGTGCCGTTGCGCAAGGCGCTGAAGGCTCGACGCATGGCGGCGGTGATGTCATCGGGCCGATAGATGGCTTCGACGCTCTTGACGATGCCCTCGTAGTTACGAACGGCCGAGTAGTTGGGGCGGACCGAGATCTCGCTCGAGTTGACTCCCCCCGGCAGCACGAGGATCGGGATGTTGTCGGCATAGGCCTGCGCGATGCCGCCGAGTGCATTCTCGGCACCGGCCTGGGACTGCACGGCAACCACACCGAACTTCTGGCGATCGCTGACCCGGCTGTAGCCATCGGCGGCCATGACGGCACCGCGCTCGTGCCGGAATGCAATGGGTCGGATGCCGACCTTGGCCGCCGCTTCGATCAGCGGATTGTTGGGGAAGCACGCCAGCCAGTCGACACCTTCCTTCTTCAGGATCTGGGCAATCAGGTCGTTTCCGTTCATGCGGTCACCGTCTCGAAGACGAACCCTTCGTAGTTGTTGGCCGCGACGTTGTTGCAGGTCTCGACATAGGCCGGAAAGCCCGGAAGGGGCATGAAGACACGGGGCTTGCCCGGGATGTTGGCTCCTACGTACCACGAGTTGCAGCTGGGGAAGATCGTTCGGTCGGCAACGGCGTTCACATGCTCCACCCAGGACGCCACCGACTCGGCGTCGGCCTCGATCAGATCGAGCCCTTGGTCTCGCATGTACGCCATGCAGTCGCTGATCCAGTCGACGTGTTGTTCGGTGGCGATGATCATGTTGGCCAACACCGACGGGCTACCGGGCCCGGCCACGGTGAACAGATTGGGGAAGCCATGCACGCCCAGGCCCAGGTACGTGGTGGGTCCGGCCTGCCACTCGTCGGCCAGTCGTTTGCCACCGCGGCCCCGGATGTCGACTCGCAACAGTGAACCGGTCATGGCATCGAAACCGGTGGCGAAGACCAACACGTCGAGATCGTGATGCTGATCACCGGCCTGGATGCCGGTTGGCGTGATCCGGGTGATCGGGGTCCCCTGCTCGCTGACGTCGACCAGCGAGACGTTGGGCCGGTTGTAGGTGACGTAGTAGTCGGTGTCGATCACCAAGCGCTTGCAGCCGATGAGCCCATCGGGGGTCAGCAGCGCTGCCGTGGCCGGATCGTCGACCATCTCGGCGATCTTGCCTCGAACGAAATCGGCCGCCATGTGGTTGGCCTCGGGCGATCGCATGAAGTCCCGGAAGCCTGACAGGAACATGGCCCCACCTCGCTCCCAGAGGAACTCCATCTCTCGGTGGAACTCATCAGGATCGGTGTCCAACGCATCGGTGGCAGGACGCAGGTACTTCGACCCGAATGCGGCGAACATCTGCCGGTTGCGCTCCCGGAACGCTGCGTACTCCGTCTTCACCCGTTGCTGTTCGACCGGGTCGAGCGGGCCGTTGCGGGCCGGAATGGTGAACTGTGCCGTTCGTTGGAACACCGTCAGGTGCTCTGCGGTCCGAGCAATGACGGGGATGGCCTGAATGCCCGACGACCCCGTGCCGACCACACCAACTCGTTTCCCTTCGAACTGCACTTCGTGATGAGGCCAACGACCGGTGTGCACCAGTTCGCCGGTGAAAGCGTCGCGTCCTTCGATGTCGGGCAGGTTCGCCGATGACAGGCAGCCGGTCGCCATCACCAGGAACTGGGCACTGACCGTGCCGCCGTCGTCGGTGGTCACGATCCAGCGTCCGGCCGACTCGTCCAACACCGCCGACTCGACTCGGGTGCCGAACGTGATGTGGTTCCGAAGATCGAAACGGTCGGCAACATGCTGTGCGTAGGCCAGGATCTCGGGCTGGGTGGCGTACTTCTCGGTCCACTCCCATTCCTGTTGGAGTTGCTCGTCGAAGTCGTAGGAGTACTCCATGCTCTCGACGTCGCAACGAGCACCCGGATATCGATTCCAGTACCAGGTACCACCGACGTCGGTGCCCCCTTCGAAGCACCGCACCGATCGGCCCTGCTGGATCATGCGATGGATCATGTACATGCCAGCGAAACCGGCACCGACCACCACGGTGTCGACTCTCGGCGGTCCAGTGTCGGACGTCTCTGTGTTGGCTCCCGCGTCGACCATCGATTCGGACATACCGAACGCCACCTCCAGAACGTGGACCACTACCTGTCCTCGACACTACCCAGCCGGGATCGATCGTCGTAGTCGAGACCGCTAGGGTTCGCAGCAATGCCCTCTGACGAGTTCGCTTCCTTGACCGAGATCGTGGCCCGGGCCCGAGTCCAACTGCCTCGAGGTGTCTGGGACTACGTCATGGGAGCGGCCGAGACCGAGACCACGATGAAACGGAATCGGTTGGCCATCGATCGGCTCGGTTTCCGACCCCGGGTACTTCGCGACGTATCGACGATCGATCTGACTGCGTCGTTCCTGGGCGAGCCGAGTCGGCTACCCGTGTTCATCGCCCCGGTCGGCCAACTTGGTCATCTCAGTCCCGGCGCCGGCGCAGATGTGGCTCGAGCAGCATCCGCCTTCGGGGTGCCGCAGTTCCTCAGCTCGGGGTCACCACCCTCGCTGGAGGAGGTGGCCGAAGCAGGGCCCGATGTCGTGCGTGTCTACCAGCTCTATGTGACCGGCGGCCCGGACTTCGTCGATGCCGCGATCGACCGAGCTGTCGGGGCCGGTTATCGCGGGTTCTGCCTCACCGTCGACACCGCCTGGTACTCCCGCCGCGAGCGCGACATTCACAATCGTTGGGGAATCCGCTGGCAGAAGGCGGGGTTCGGTCCCGGAGCAGACTTCCTCGCAGCACTGAGCTGGGCCGACGTGGAACGGGTACGAGCCCGATGTTCGATTCCCCTGGTACTCAAGGGCATTGCCACTGCTGAAGATGCTCGCCTCGCCGTCGAGCACGGCGTCGACGTGATCTACGTCTCGAACCACGGAGGCCGTCAGCTCGACCACGGAAGGGGCAGCCTTGACGTCTTGCCCGAGATCGTGGCCGAGGTCGGTGATCAGGCCATCGTGTTGGTCGACGGATCGTTCTGTCGGGGAACCGACATCCTCAAGGCCGTCGCGCTCGGAGCGGCTGCGGTCGGGATCGGTCGCATCGCCTGCCTCGGCCTCGCTGCCAACGGTTCGGCCGGGCTGGTCCGTGTGCTGGAGTTGCTGGAGGACGAAATGACCCGAGCTGCCGGCATGTTGGGCATCACCACGATCGATCAGCTCGACGCCACCGCGGTGACCGAGGCCCCAGTGGTCGCCGACCCGTCCGCCCTCAGCGCCTTCCCGCTCCTGGGATGACGGCGCTCGACACGTCGGTGCTGATCGTCGGCGGGGCCAGCGTCGGTCTGTCGTTGTCGGCCGAGCTGGCCCACCACGGCGTCGACAACCTCGTGATCGAACAGCGGCCCGAGGTCAATCCGCACCCACGGGCCAACGCCGTTGCCTGCCGCACGATGGAGTACTACCGCCGCTGGGGCAGTGGGGTGGCCGAACAGTTGGTGGCAGCAGGGATCCCGCCCGAGAACCCGGCCGACTACTACTGGATCAGCTCCTTGCACGGCCGCGAGATCCATCGGCTGTCCATACCCAGCCAAGCTGCGCTGGACGATCTGCGTCGGACCACGCCCTACGCGTTGACCGAACGCCTCCACTGGTCGCCCTATCTCAAGTGCAACGTCGGCCAGAACGAAGTGGAGGAGATTCTTCGAGACCACGTCGAGCAACATCCGACCTCGAACCTCCAGACGGGTCAGCAATTCGTCGCCTTCGTCGAAAAAGACGATCACGTCGAATCCACGGTGACCGACCTGACCAGCGGTGCGGTACGAACGATTCGCTCGGCCTTCGTGGTCGGTTGCGACGGAGGTCGCTCGGCAGTTCGAGCCCAACTCGGTATCCGCTACGCCGGCACCGGCGACCTGGCCGACTTCGTGTCGATCTATTTCACCGCTCCTCGACTGATGGAAGCCCACCGTTTCGGGCCAGCCAACATCTACTTCCCACTCCGCCGTGAGCATGCCGGCTATCTCATCAACTGGGATCGCGGTCAATCCTGGACCTATCACCTGCAGCTCGAACCCGGTCAGCGGTGGGACGCGATCGATCCCGTGGAACGGATCGAGTCGCTGCTGGGAGCCTCGACCGAGATCAACATCGAATCGGTCCAACCCTGGACCGCTCACGCGCTGACCGCGGAGAGCTACGGGGCCGGTCGGATCTGGTTGGCCGGCGATGCCGTGCACCTCTTCTCCCCCACCGGTGGGTTCGGGATGAACACCGGAGTGTCCGATGCCGTCGACCTGGCCTGGAAGTTGCGGGCGGTTCTGGAGGGCTGGGGCGGTCCTGGATTGTTGGCGACCTACGAAGTCGAGCGACGACCGGTGGGGGTGCGCAACACCGAACTGGCCAGGGAGCTCTACCAGCGGCTGGCTGCGGTGATGACCCAGGGCGACCTGCTCGACGCCGACGGCCCCGATGCCGACCGGGTTCGAGCCGAACTCCAGGTCGAGCTACGAGAACAGGAGAGCCTGATCGCCTCCTTCGGCGTGCTGCTCGGCTATCGATATCGGGATTCACCGTTGTGCATCGACGACGGTTCTCCCGAGCCCGAGGACCACTCGCAGCGCTACGTAGTGACGACTCGGCCCGGCCATCGAGCCCCCCATGTGTGGTTGAGCGACGTCGAAGCGCTCTATGACCGCTTCGACATGGGTTTCACGCTCGTGCGGACCGATCGCGCCGTCGACGTCGAGACGGTGATCGAGGTGGCAGCGCAGCGAAGCATCCCCGTGCAAGTGGTCGATGTCGACGCTCTCGGCTCCGACGTTCGAGTGGCCTACGATCATGCGCTCACGTTGGTTCGCCCCGATCTGATGGTGGGGTGGCGGGGCGCATCGGCCCCCGCCGATGCCGAAGCCCTCTGGGACACGCTCACGGGCTGGCGAGTCGAAGGCTGAACGCCAAGTTCGGTCTCAGTCGTCGTCGGAGCCTCGGCCGCCATCGTCATCGCCACGGCTGTCGTCTCGGCCCGAACGGCTGTCGTCATCACGGCTGTCGTCGTCACGACTGTCGTCATCACGGCCCGAACGACGGTCATCGTCACG
>CALACD010000116.1 GCA_937890445.1 uncultured Acidimicrobiia bacterium
GGTGGCCTACTTCGGTCCGGTCATCACCCGTGCACCGGAGCGAGATCAGGCACTGAAGCTCTGGGATGCCCTCGATGCCATGATGGACATCGACGGCTTCTGGGAACTCAAGCGAACCCGAACCGAAGGCCCCGAGTTCGGGGATCGTCCCTGACGGAGCCTTCGGTTCCCGTGATCGGCCGGCGGGGGTTCGAGCTCAGACCGAGAACGAGCCGAAGCCCTCGCCGTACCCGGGCGAGCCGTGCTCTTCGACGTCGAGCCCGGCCAGTTCCTCTTCCCGGGAGACCCGGAGACCGCCCACTCGATGCAGCACCTGGAACAGGATGAACGAGGTGATCGAGACCCACACGATGATGGCGAGCACACCCAGGATCTGGGTGATCAGCTGATCGGTACCACCGCCATACAACAGACCCTGTTGCCAGAAGCCCTCGGCATCCTCTCGGGCGAACAGTCCGACGCAGATGGTGCCGAACGCACCGCACACGCCATGGACCGAGATGGCGCCCACCGGATCGTCGATCTTGGCCACGTTGTCGAAGAACGACACGGCGAACACGACGAGCACTCCGGCGATGCCACCGATGATCAGCGCGGCCTGCGGGGTGACGGCGGCACAACCTGCGGTGATGGCGACCAGCCCGGCCAGTAGGCCGTTGCCGGTCATGCCGACGTCGGGCTTGCCCGATCGGATCCAGATGGTGATCATCGCCGTGATGGCGCCCATGGCACCGGCGGCCGTCGTGGTGACGGCGATGCCGCCGATGGCACTGTCGGCCGCCAACTCCGACCCGGGATTGAAGCCGTACCAGCCGACCAGCAGCACGAAGCAGCCGAGGATGGCGAACGGGATGCTGTGGCCGGGAATGGCACGGAGCGGCGCCTGATCGGGGAAGACCATCGACATGCCCATGAGCGCGGCCAAGGGCAGGATTCGTCGGGTCTGGCGCTCGGTCACCGACGAGACGACGGTACCGACGACGATGCCCTGCAGGATCCACAACACCAAGCCGACCCATCCGGCCGGCCGCCACAGGAAGGGGGCCGCCACCCGCAGCACCAGCCATGCCACGACCAGGGGAATCCCGTAGGCGGCGACCTTGAGCCCGAACGCGGCAAGCGGATTCGCCGTCCACGTCTCGGTTGCTTCTCTCGCCCCGCGCGTCGGCCCGGACATCCCGGTGACATCGGCACATCGTCGGCGGGACTGAAGTGGGGCATTCTGCCCGGCAACGACACCTGCAGTGTTCGTCGGCCCCCGCTCGCTCGGGCGAACGATGGGCAACCGCCTCGAAGCCCGGCCCGGAAGCTCTAGCCTGCCAAGGGTCGAATCGAAAGGGTGTCACCATGAATGTCGACGAACTGATCGCAGCAACGAAGGCAGTGCTCGGCGAGAAGGCCGTGACCGAGTTCGACGAACCGATCCAGTTGGCCTCGGGCCAGATGTCGAAGTTCTTCGTCGATGGCAAAGCCGGGTTGGCGGCGGCTGCCGATCTCCGCCTGGCCTGTGAAACCCTGCATGCCATGGTGACCGCGGCCGGCATCGATTACGACGCGGTCGGAGGCCTGACCCTGGGAGCCGACCATCTGGCCGTCGGCACTGCGTTGGCCGGCGACCGACAGTGGTTCTTCGTCCGCAAGGAACCGAAGGGTCGGGGCACCGGCAAGCAGATCGAGGGTGCCGCGGTCGGAGCCGGAACCAGGGTGGTGGTGGTCGAGGACGTCGTGAGTACCGGGACATCGATGTTCAAGGCCATCGATGTGTTGGTCGAGGCGGGAGCCGAGGTGGTGGCGGCCTGCACGTTGCTGGATCGGGGCGGGCACGCCGAGCCATTGCTGGCCGAGCGAGGCATTCCCTACTTCGCCATCGCGTCCCATGCCGACTACGGCATGCCGCCCGTCGCCGGATCCTGAGTCCGGTTCGCGGTCGGCACCGAGGGGACGATCGACTGAGGGGACGATCAACCGGATTTCAGGCTGCGACGACCGGTTCGGTCCCCCGCAGTCGTACCGGGCGGTCCAGGATCGTGCTGGCCGTCAACAGGACGGCCATGACCGAAGCTGCGGTCAACCAGGCCACTCCAGGACCGGCCCAGGCGTAGAGGGGTGCTGACGTGAAGGCGCCCAGGGCAGCAGCAGCCGATCCGGCTGCTTCGCCCAGGCCCTGGGCTGCGGCTGCGTCGCGTCGAGGGGCGGCATCGGCCAGAGCAGCCTGGGTGCCCGGTGACTGCACGGCCTCGCCCAACCCGTGTGGTATGACGAGGATGATCATGAGGGGAAGGGAACCGACGAAGCCGTACGAGGCCATCAACGGAACGGTTGCGAAGGCCGAGATCACCGACGTGTAACGAGGTCCATAGCGGTCGGACAGGGCACCGGCTCGCCGTGCCACCAACAACATGGGCAGCGCGAACGCGGTGAGCGAGAGGGTGACGGTGATGGTCGAGGCACCCAGACTGTCGAGGTGAACCGCCCACAACGGTTCGAAGACACCGATCGAATAGCGGAACGACACGATGACCAGCATGGCGGCCACGACCTCGCGCATTCTCAGGAGGCGACGCATCACCTGCCGCTCGTCCTTCTCCAGCACGACGCCGCGTTCGGCTTCGGGCAGGTCGATCCTCGCGATGGGCACCAGGGTGGCAGCGACGGCCAGGCCGAGCACCACGAACGGTGCCCGAACATCGAACAGCTCGGTGAGAAAGCCGGCAAGTGGCGGGCCGAACACGAAGCCGGCGAGATACGCGGCGTAGAACCGACCCAGCAGTTCACCCTGGTTCCCCGACGCCGTCATCAGAATGGCTCGGCGGGCCGGCGGCACCAGCATGCCGACCCCGGCGCCGAGTAGGGCGCGGGCGGAAACGAATTGCCACAGCTCGGTGGCGGCGGCAAACCACAACAGTCCGGCGGCGCTCGCAATGACCCCGACCCGGAGCACGAGGCGGGCGTGCCCCCGATCGGCATAGCGAGAGATCGAGAGCTGCGTGATCAAGGCGGCGATGAAGGCCGCACCGCCGATCCATCCCAAGCTCGAGGTCGGCAGGTCATACCGCTTCTGGAGTTCGGCCAGGAGGGCGAAGACCGAGCTGACACCAGCCATGGCCACTCCGGCCATCAGGTAGAGGCCACGCATCTCGGGAATCTACACGTCAGCAAGTGCGGGCAGAAGTTGGGACGTGAGCGGAGTCGAGCCGCGGTCAGGGTGCCGATCGGCAGAAGCTGGCGAGATCACCGAAATAGGCGTGGGCCATCGGCGTCGACGAGCACAATCCGCTGATGTCGGCCGACACCGGATCGGAGCTCATGCCCAACAGAGCACCGAGAAAGCCCAGATCGATGGTTACCTCACGCACGTCGTAGGTGCCGTCGAGCTGGGCCAGTTCGGCCGCCAGCTCATGGGCCCGATCGAAATTGCCCACCTCGTCGATCAGTCCGTTCTCGGCGGCATCGGTGGCGGTGAAGATCCCGGCCCCGAGCCGATCGCGGATGATGGCGGGGGAGATCTCCCGGTTGGTGGCCACGTGGTCGACGAAGTCGTCGTAGCTCCCGTCGACCAGGTTCTGGAACATCTGCTGTTCGTTCGGCGTGAGCTCTCGAAAGGGATTTCCGGCGTCCTTGCCCTCACCGGCGGTGATGTAGAACTCCTCGATGCCGCCGGTGGTTTCGACACCGGGGCCCAGCAGGCCCCCGTCGATGGCCACGACGTCGGTGTAGCGCGACAGGGGACCGAGGATGACGCCGATGGATCCGACCAATGCGCCGTTGGATGCCACGATGCGATCCGCAGGCGCCATGGCCCACATGCCGCCAGACGCCGAGATCTCGGTCACGTGGGCCACGACCGGCTTGCCGGCCGCCTGGACGGCTGCCACGCCGTCGGTGATCAGCTCGGATCCCACCACCGAGCCGCCGGGTGTGTTGAGCCGCAGGATCACGGCATCGATGTCGGGGTCCGAGGCCGCAGCCTCGAGCTGATCCTTGACGACGTCGCCCCCGGTGATCAGCCCACCGAAGGGACCGGCGCCACCACCGTCGGCCAGGATGGGCCCGGCAACGTCGACGACCAGGACGATGGAGTCGGCACCGTTGTCGCCATCGATGTGCTTGGTCGACGCCAACGGATCGGTGGGCGCCGTCTCGGACGGCCCGGAGGCCAACGCGGCCGTGCATCCTGCGGCCAAGCCGAAGAGCAGGAGGAGCGAGAGCAACAATCCGAGGGGAGCCACGAGAGCGGCCGTGACCGCTCGGCCCAGGAACTGGCCGTAACTGAGGTGGGGGCGCGGTGGCGTAGGCGGAGCCAACGACGGTGGGGGAGCAACGATGGCGGATCGGGTCGGGGGAGCCGGCGGTGAGGGAATGTCCGTCATGGTGTCGACGCTAGCCGCTGTGCCCGGTGGCAGAGGTGGCCTCAGTCGCCGCCGAGCTCGCCCGACAGCGAGCCCGACAGGGCGCTCGACAGCTGGTCGCCGAGGTCGACGACGGTTGCAGGATCCGGAGCCGTGATGCTGATGTCGCCGTCAAGGTCATGGAAGCGGGTGCTCAGATCGAACCGGGCCGACTCCGAGCCGCCGGGTTCCGTGGCCTCGCCACTGATGTCGAGCTGACGCAACTGTCCGTCGCTGTCGACGTAGAGGTCGATGACGAGCTGGCCCTCGACGGCGACGTCGATACCGTTCAAGCCGGCCAACCAGCCAGCATCGCTCAGCGACTGTTCCGCCAGGTCGACGGTGCTCTGGTAGCGCGTGGTTTCGATGCCGTCGATGCGAGCCGAACCGATCTCCTGCGCCTCGACGAGATCCTGGACCGTGGTCAGCACCGAGCGTGGATCGATGGTGCCCACGATCCCGGCGGCCAAGAAGTTGTCGGCGTCGACCGAATACCACTGGTCGGATCCATCGTTGCCGTAGAGCACACCGTCGATCAGGCGACCCTCGACCACCAGGTCACCGTCGGAGCGAAGTTCGGCCAGTTGGCCGGCGTCGACGGTGAACGAGAGATTGTCGCGCTCGAAGGCGGCGTCGGCCCGGCCACTGATGGTGTGGTCGACCTGACCGTCGTCGCCGGTCAGTGTGAACGTGGTGGTGATGCGACCGGTCTGAGCTTGGGCAGTGGTGGTGGCTGCGCCGTGCACCGCAGCGAGAGCTGGTTCGGTCGAGCCCGGGAGGAACATCGTGACGCCGGCCACGAGCAGCACCACGGCGGCAGCAGCGGTGCCGATCATGGCGAGGCTGCGGCGGCCACGGGCCGGAACCCGCCGTCGGGCCTCGTCGAGGTGAGTGACGTGTGCGGGCGGAGGTCCGAAGCCGTCGGAGTCGGCGCTGACGAACCGCCCGTCCGAGGTTGCACCGGTCCCGGTCTGGTCGAGCACGGTCTGGTCGAGCACGGTCTGGTCGAGCACGGTC
>CALACD010000117.1 GCA_937890445.1 uncultured Acidimicrobiia bacterium
GGTGAACTCGTCGATCACGTTAAGCAGTTTGATGGTGCGCCCATCGGCGGTCGTGGCCACCCTGACCATTGATGCAGCCGCTCCCGATCTCGACGGTGTCGGACGATGGATCGAGAACGTCGAAGCAACGCCAACCGTCGAGAACCTGTGGTTGCAGCAGGCTGTCTTCGGCCCCTACGGATCCGGACGGGGCGAGGTTGCCCTCTTCACGGTGCGAGGAATCGTCACCGCTGATGCAGCAGCGACCCAGGGTTGGATCGAGACCGAATGATCAGCCGACGTAGTGCGCTGATCGGTAGCGCTCCCGTGGCGGTCGTGATCGCGGCCTGGGTGCTCGTGGTGCTCGTTCCCGATCGCGCCGCCGACCGCGAGCTCGGACAACGTCAGGAGATCGCCGAACAAGCGCTCGCCTCGGCCGGAGCTCGGGTCGAGGAAGCGGTGACCACAGAGCGACTCGAGGCGTCACTACGATCGGCCATGACCAGCTTGGACCGTGCCGTCCCCTGAGAGCTCGACGTTGCCGGTTTCGTACGATCGACGCACACCGCGGCCGCCAACGCCGGTGTCGTCATTGCACAGATCTCCCCCCAGCCCGTCGCCGACGAGCCCAGCGGCTCTACCACCTCGCTCAATGTGAACCTCACACTCAAGGGCAGCTACGCCGAGATGCTGTCCTTCATCGACGAGATCTCGAGAACCCAGCGGCTGGTGCTCATCGATTCGCTCACGGTGCAGAGTTCGGGCAGTGGGTATGCCCTGGACGCAGAGCTTGCGCTTCGGATCTTCGCCAACCAGGACGCCTCGAACCCGACACCGTCGCTCACCGACGATCCGAGCACGCTCGCATTCACCGACGAGGCCGCACCCACCGATGCGTCGCGACTGGTTCCTCTGGAGGAGGAATCGTGAGCGGTGTCTCGAATCGACTGATCGGAGCGCTGCTTGCCACCATCGTGGCTGCTGGTGCCATGCTGATCCTCGGCCGAATGTCGTCGGACGCGACCCTCGACGAGCCGACCTTTCCGCTCCCGCTGGTCACGAGTCCGCTGACAACGTCGGTGACGACGTGGCAGCCGCCGCCACAAACGCGGAACCCGTTCGTCGTCGACGGCCTCGAGTCGGCGGATCTCATCGACGACGAGGTGGTCGATGCCCTGACCTCGACGACGGCAACGTCCTCGGTCGCGCCTGCGGTCACCAACGAGATCGGCCAAGTCACCACCACCGTCGACACCCGTCCGCTCGAGGACGTCATCTCGTCGAGGGTGCCGACCACCACCTCGCCCCCCAACGCCCCGACGTCTGCGCCGCCGGCCGATTCCGGTCCGACAACGAGTCGGGCCACGGGGCTCGAAGGCAACTGAGGACACACGCAACACGCTGCCGGCGCTCACTCGTTGCTGCAGTCAGATGACGATGATGACGGCGACCGATGTCGACGCGACCGCCAGCACCATCAGGTCGGATCGACACCAGGCCGATGACCGGACGGGAACCACCACAGGGCCTCGGCTCGACATTGCTTCGCCGAGTTCGGTGGCTCGACGAGTCGCAGAGGTGGTGGCCGTGGCGGCAAGATCGACCACATCGACCAGGGCCCGCTTGCTCTTCGTGGGCCGAGACGACCAGAGTGCAGTCGCCGTCGACAGCTCCTCGGCCATGAGGGGCAGGACGCGAACAGCCAAGGTGAGGCCAGCCACCACGTCATCGATCGGTAGCCGCAGCCAACGCAGCGGCCGAAGCATCCAGGCCGCTGCCTCGGGGAGCTGCCCCAGAGGCGTCGTCCACCCCACGAGCAGGGCCAGGGCCAGGAGACCCAGTGTGACCCCGAAGAAGCGAAGCTGGAACAGGAGGCCGCCGACGTCGATCGATCCTCCCCCGAAGGAGATCGTCGGCTCACCTCCCGCCAGCAGTCCCAGCACCAACGCCACCCCCATGGCCCATCGCAACGCCCGGGGCGGCCTCGGCAACGCGCCCGCCGGCAGTCGGGCACCGACGAAGACGAGTGTGGCGAAGGTCCAGATGACCGCAACACTGCTCCACTCCGGGTCGAAGGACAGGGCGAAGATCAGCATGGTGAGCGCGAGGATCTTGCTCCGGGAGCCGGCTCGATGAACGACCGAATCGCCGGGAACGAAACGTAGGAGATGGAGCGTGCCGATCATCGAGCCGTCCCGGTCATGACGGGCTCCCGTCACCGGCCAGGTGCCCGCCTTCGAGACGGATCACCCGGGTGCCGAGCGCTGCGCTGTCTTCCAGGTCATGGGTGACCACCACCACGGTCGCGGTCGCCGGGAGATCTCGAAGCGCTTCGGTCAGGGCAACGCGGCTGGGCCGATCGAGCCCTGCCATCGGTTCGTCGAGCACCAGCAAGCGCGGCCGCCTCGCCAGTTGAGCGGCCAGCCCGATGCGCCGTTGTTGACCGACCGACAGGTCGTCGATGCGGCGTCGGAGGTCGGCGCCCGAGAACCCCATACGTTCCAGTGCCTCCAACTGGTGGACGACATCGCTGGTGAACGCCGCCAGTTCTTCCGACACGGTGGGCCGAAGAAGCTGGAGACGGGTCTGTTGCACCACCAGTCCGATCTCGGATCGGGCATCGACGATGGGGGCGTCCCCCAGGAACGCCGTGCCAGTCGTCGGCCCGATCATCCCGGCCAACAACCAAGCCAGGGTCGACTTGCCGGATCCATTGGTACCCACGACCAACAGCCGCTCGCCCTGTGGCAGGTCGAGATCGAGATCCGACAACGCCGGTTGGGCCCAGGGCGTCCCCGCATTGTGGACGACCGACACCCCTCGGAGGCGCACCAACCCGGTCACAGGTTGACCACCTGATCGGCGATCTCGAGGTCGGCATCGAGATGACTGACATGCACCACCGTCACCCCTTTGTCCGCCAGGGCCCGCAACCTCTCCCGAACGACGCGGCGACCTTCGGGGTCGATCATCGCCGTCGACTCGTCCGACAACAGCAAACGAGGACGGCGTAGGATCGCGCTGGCCAAGGCGAGCCGTTGCAGCTGACCGCCGGACAAGGCCGAGGTCTCCCGTCCTATCTCGTCGACCAGGCCGACCGACTCCAATACCTGCACCAGTTCGAGCTCGCTGAGCTCGGTCTCGATCCCCCAGGTCACGTCATCCCGAACGCTGGCTGCGAGTACCTGGCTCTCGGGTCGTTGTCCGATCATGGCTGTTCCCCCCAGCCGCCC
>CALACD010000118.1 GCA_937890445.1 uncultured Acidimicrobiia bacterium
GGTGCCTGGACATCGGTCGATCTGACCGAACACAGTCTTCGTCTCATCGACGAGTTGGATCCAACGGTTGGTGCCTTCGTGGTCGTCAATCACGAGCTGGCCCGGACTGCGGCGGCCAAGGCCGACGCTGATTTCGCAGCCGGCGTCGACGTGGGTCCGCTCCAGGGGATCCCGTTTGCCCTGAAGGACATCCTGGCCACCGTCGACGCACCGAGTACCGCCAACAGTAGGATTCTCGATCCGGCGTGGGGTGACGGTTTCGATGCCGTCGTGAGCGAGCGGGTTCGCGCCGCTGGCGCCGTGTTGGTCGGCAAGCTCGTGTTGTCCGAGTTCGCGCTCGGCCCGCCCGACCCGGCCACGGGTTTCCCGATCCCCAAGAATCCATGGGATCTCGATCGGACACCGGGCGGTTCCTCGTCGGGGACAGGTATCGCGGTTTCGGCCGGCATGATCCTGGGAGGTCTCGGAACCGACACCGGCGGCTCGGTGCGGTTCCCGGCGGCCGCCAACGGGCACTCCGGACTGAAGGTGACCTATGGGCTGGTCCCCAAGTGGGGGTGTGTACCTCTCGGGTACTCGCTCGACTCGATCGGACCCATGGCGCGTTCGGCCATGGACTGCGCCGCCATTCTCGATGTCATCGCCGGGTCCGACGAGCGAGACCCGACGGCGGTGGAGGTGATCGTCGAACCGGCCCTGCCGAGAATCGAACAGGGCATCGTGGGAACGCGGATCGGTGTACCCCGCGACTATTTCTTCGATCCCGAGATCGTTGCACCGTCGGTCCTGGAGGCGACCGAGGAAATGCTGGCTATCCTGGCCGAGGCGGGGGCAGAGATCGTCGACGTCGACCTGCCCCACGCAGCTCTGGCCAAAGAGGCGAACACACTGACCATGGTGTGCGAGGCCTTCGCCTATCACCGTATGGACATGGCGAGCGAGCGATGGACCGAATACGGCTCGGGCACCCGTCGGATCATCGCCCGAGGCGCCCTGTATTCGGCGGCCGATTATGTCCAGGCCCAACGCTTCCGGAGTTGGTTCGCCCGAAAGACGGCAGAAGTGATGACCGATGTCGATCTGCTGGTGACTCCGACCTGGCCGAGCTCGGCTCAGCTGTCTGCCGACATGGACATGGAGAAGCGGCTGACGCAACCCAGCTTCACCGGGCCGTTCAACCTGCTCGGCTATCCGGCGCTGTCCCTTCCCATCGGGTTCGACGAGTTGGGCATGCCACTGTCGGGCCAGATCGCCGGTCGCCCCTTCGAGGAGCATCTCGTGCTTCGTGCCGGCCACGTCTATCAGAACCATACGGATTGGCACCTCGCCGTGCCGCCGATCGCTGCCGAGTCGATGGCGATGGCCGTCTGATGTCAGACCTGACCACGGAACCAATGCCGATGTCCGAACAGCCCGGCTCCGCGCCGGTCGATGCCTCGATGATGCTTCCTCAGGTCCATGAGTGGACGATCAGCTCGGCTGGCGAGGCATTGCGCAACGGTTCGATCACCAGCGTCGAACTACTCCAGCAGTGTCTCGCCCTGGCTGATGCCTACGACGACACGTTCGGTGTCTTCATCACCCGTACGACCGAGGCCGCGCTGGAACGGGCGGCGGCAGCAGATGCAGAACTGGCCGACGGCATCGATCGCGGCCCACTTCACGGCATCCCTCTGGCAGTGAAGGACATTCTGTCGACCGCTGATGCGCCGAC
>CALACD010000119.1 GCA_937890445.1 uncultured Acidimicrobiia bacterium
TACCCGGCGGCCATGGCCCGCCGAATCCACGAACTGTGCCGGCACCTGGTCGACCGATACGACGGAGACGCTCGTCGAATCTGGCACCGAGCCCGTTCCGGGCAGGTCGTCTTCGAGCGACTGATGGCCCTGCCCGGCTTCGGACCCGAGAAGTCTCAGATCACCCTGGCGGTCCTGGCCAAACGAATGGGGCGCACCGTGTCGGGATGGGAGGCTCTCGCCGGCCCGTTCTCCGATGACCAACCGAGATCGGTGGCCGACGTCGGCAGTGCGTCAGATCTGGCTCGACTCCGGGAACGGCGCCGCGAACTCAAGATCTCCGGCAAGACCAAGACCGACTGACCCTCGTCAGACTGCGTTGCGGCTTCGGGCCAGCCAGCCCAGCAACACGGCGATGGCGCGCGGATCGTGCCGAAGGAGGTGCCCGGCGCCCGAGATCAGCCGCAGCTCTCCGGCTCCGTGGGCCTCGGCCACGATCCTGGCATCGACCTGAGGGACGACCTCGTCGGCCGCTCCGTGCAACAAGAAGAGCGGGCGAGGCGACAGTCGTTCAGCCGCGTCGACGGCCCGGATCGTCGACAACTCCCGATTCCACTGGGCTAGATCAGTGGGAAAATGCTGGTCCTTGATCGCTCCAACTTGGTGTGCGTGGGCCAGGAGCCGCTTGTTGTTCCGTGACCAGTCCTCGAAATCCGCGGGCGCGCCGATCATGGCGACGCCGGCCACATCGGGATCATCGGCGGCAGCCACCAGGCCAACACTTCCACCGGTACCGAACCCGCACACCCAGACCCGGTCGGGGTGTCCCTCGGATCGCAGCGCGGCGAGTCCTGCCCTCACGTCCTCGACCCAGCCCCCGAGGCTGAAGTTGCCAGTCGACGAGCCACACCCCCGGAAGCGAAGGGCCAAGGCAATCCATCCCATCTCGGTGGCACAGCGACTGGCCAGTTCCGGCAGATCGGCCCCGATGTGTTCGGCCCAGACCGCACCCGACGGGAATCCGTGCAGCAACAGCACGCCTGGTGTCGACGCCGACGATGCGTTGGTGGGTCGAGCCAGATAACCCTCCAGGACTGCACCATCGCTGGTTGGAATCCGCAGTTCGGTCGTCTGCGGTTCATCGGTCACCGTCGGGGTGCTCAGTTCTCTCGATACAGGGTGAACCCGCGGTTGCGAGCCTCGGCCAATGTGTCGGGTCCGAAACTCTGATAGGTGCCCGCCTCCATCAACTCGTCGATGATCGATTCGTCGATGAGTGCGTCAACGTCGTAGACGACGAGCGAACGCTTGTCTCCGACGAATCGAAAATGTTCGAACTTCCCTGGGCGCTTCATCACGCACGATCGTAGTGCCCAACGAAGAAGGGAAGCGACCAACAGGCCGCTTCCCTTCAACGAATACTTTCGTTTCTTGTTTTGCTGTAGGCCCGATGCATCGCTTTGCAGCGAGCGGGACGAATTTCGCCCGATGCATCGGGGGTGACCGGATTGGTTTGCACCAACGGTCAGCTAACCGCTAGCGGCCAGCCACCTCCAACGTCCCAGATCGTTTGTTACTCAGTGGGATCACCTCCTTCCTTTGGTGGGCAAAGTGTGGCACATCCCCCACCGCCGATGCCGACGATTTCGGCCGGAGATTTGTTGAGAGATTGTTACGGGGCTCCGGGTGAGCCGGGACGCTGACCCGGATCGAGTTCCGTGGGCTCGGCCGGCGCCTCGAGTTCCGGACGAAGGGGCATCTCGGCCAGATCATGCGCAACCTTGACCGGGTCATCCAGATGGATCGCCCCCATCACCTGTAGGTACGACGAGTGCGCTTCGACCACGGCACGCACGTGGTCACGCTCGAAGCACAGCCGATTGACCGATGCCCGTTCGATGATGTAATCGACCGCGTCGAACTCCTCGAACACGACCGGGCCGTCGCCCGATGTCTCCGGAGCGAAGTGAAAGGCCTGGATCCACTCGAGGTGCAGCCGGAGGATCTTGCGCAACTCCTCATAACTGATGACCGACGTCACCTCGATCGGCAGGGCCTCGGCGCAGAACGCAATGGCTTCGTGGGCATCGACCACGATCTGATCCGGCATCTCGTTGGTCTTGCCAACAGCCCACCCCACGAACACCAGACCGATCACGATGACCAGAGCCGCGGCGAGCACGAGGAGAATGACAGCGAACACGCACTGCACGATACCTCGACGCCCACCGACCAGAAGGACGGGCCGGTGTCCGAACGCGAAGATGGAGACCCTTCGTAGGGTCTCCATCTCGCACGTTCACATCTTTGGCCGAACTCTCGGACGACCTAGCGATCGCCGTCGGCGTCAACGAAACGCTACGGGCGGGAAGGGCCTTACAGACCGATCCGTTGCGCCAACTGCTCGCGGTGATACGCCGGATCGCCGAACATCAGCTCGGAGCTCTTGGCCCGCTTGAAGTAGAGGTGGGCCGGATGCTCCCAAGTGAAGCCGATGCCACCGTGGATCTGGATGTTCTCGGCCGCAGCGTGGAAGTAGGCCTCCGAGCAGTAGGCCTTGGCCAGCGACGCCGTCGACGCCAACTCGTCGTTCATCTCGGCCGCGCACCAGAGGCCGTAGTAGGCGGCCGACTTGGCCGACTCGACCTCGAGCAGCATGTCGGCGCACTTGTGCTTGATGGCTTGGAACGAACCAATCGGTCGGCCGAACTGGACGCGGTCCTTGGCGTACTGGACAGCCATCTCGAGAACGAACTGGGCACCACCCACCTGCTCGGCCGCAAGCGCAACTGCGGCCAGGTCGAGCACGGTCTGCAACGTCTCCCAACCACCACCGTCGGTGCCGATCAGGGTTCCCTGGGCGCCGCTCAGCTCGATCTTGGCCTGCTTGCGGGTCTGGTCCATCGTCGACAGCGAGGTGCGAGTCACGCCATCACCGTTGCCATCGACGGCATAGAGGCTGGTGCCGGCTGCGCTCTTGGCCGCGACGATGAGCAGATCAGCAGTGTGTCCGTCGATCACGAAGCTCTTGGTTCCCGTGATCTTGCCATCGGCATCGGCGGTCGCCGTGATGCCCGATTCGTCCCACTTGCCGTTCTCCTCGGTGTAGGCGAGGGCCGCAATGGTCTCACCCGAGGCAATACCGGGCAGATAGTTGGCCTTGGCCGTGTCGTCCCCGGAGTGCAGAACGGCGAGAGACGCAAGCACGCCGGAGAAGAAAGGAGCGCACAACAGCGCACGGCCCATCTCCTCCAGAACGACACCGAGTTCGACGAAGGTGAAGCCCTGGCCACCGAACTCCTCGGGGATGATGAGGCTCTGGAGACCCATCTGGCCGGCCATCTGGCTCCACACCGCGGTGTCGTAACCGGCTTCGGTCTCCATCAGCTCGCGGACGGAAGCCTCGGAGGACTTGTCCTCCATGAACGAACGGACGAATTGGCGGAGCTGTTCCTGCTCCTCGGTGAAGGCAAAGTTCATGCCCCAGAAACTAGGGCCGTCCATCGACGCACGCCATTCACAATGTGTACGCGTGTGCTATGGGCCGGGCCCCGGGATCGTAGACTCTGCTCCATGATCGATCGCATCGGCATTCGGGAACTACGCAACAACGTGGCCAGCATCGTTCGACGAGCGGCCTCGGGTGAACGCCTGGTCGTCTCCGTCGACGGCAGACCCGTGGCCCAACTCGGTCCACTCGAGCCCGATCACTCCGGGGTGACGCTGTGGGATCTGGCCGGCGCTGGCCTGATCGAACCCCCGAGGCGACACGACCAGCCTGTGGCCCCGCCTCCGTTACCGGTTCCGGCCGACGTTCGGGTCGACCGACTGCTGGATCAGATACGAGGTCGGTGACCGTGACACTCCTCGTCCTGGACACCTCGGCGCTGTTGCGTCGCTACATCGCCGATCGCCACCGACCTCTGGTCGTCGAGGCCATGTCCCAGGCCTCGGACTGGGGAGCATCGGCCCTCGCACGTACCGAGTTGCAGCTGGCTCTCGTCCAAGCCGCGAGCACCCCGACCGATCGCGACGACCTCTGGTCCACGGTCCGGAGTGATTGGGAGGCACTGTGGGAGATCCCCGTCGACGGCCGCTGCCTGGCTCGTGCCACCGAGATCGGCGCCACCTTCGGTTTGGCCGTCGTCGATGCCATCCACCTGGCGGCAGCAGATCGGCTCCCCCGACCAGTGCGATATCTGACCTTCGAGCGCCAGCAGATCCCGGCTGCAGCCGAGCTCGGCCTCGAAGTCCTCAGCCCCCGCGACGCGTGATCCGGTCCCACTCCCGGGTCAGGGGTGATCGAAGTGCTGATAGTCGATCGGGTCGCTCCAACGGCCACCCCAGCGCCAGCCG
>CALACD010000120.1 GCA_937890445.1 uncultured Acidimicrobiia bacterium
TCACGAACGTCATCAGCCCGACGGTTGCCGACAGATCTCGGTTGGCGGCGTGTTCCAAGCCCTCGGCCTGGGATACGACGGTTTGGCTGACCTCGATACCGAAATCGGCCAGGGACTCGCGGCGGGCAAAGCCGGTGTCGAACATGCGGGAACCGAGATCGGCCAGGAGCATGATGTTGGCATCTTGACTGAACGGGCTCACTTGACCTGTCACCGCTTGGGTGCGGAGGTCCTCGTAGTCCTGCCAACTGGCGTCGTTGGCGCGCCCGGCAAAAGCCTGAGCCAGCTCGGGCGAAAGACTCCCGATCAGCGACCCTTGCAGCGCGTCGTAGATGGTCGTGGTCCGAATGAGTTCGACTCGTGCAACCTCGGGGTCGCTCTCCCGACCATCGACCGGGAACAGATAGCGGAACATTGCGCTGAACTCGTCCCGGGCCGCCTCGTCGGCCAGGCTCACCAATTCGGTGCTCCGCACAGCGTCTCCCAACTCCGAGCTTCCGGACAGTTCGCTCTGCATCGAACGAAGTTCGACCAGTTCGGCAACGAGCGCGGCCCGTACCTTGTCGGTCAACAATCCTCGGGCTTCGGCCACCTGATCGATCGTGGCCCGACCGGAACTGATGTCGGAGCGCAACCGGTCGAGCGTGGATCGATTGCGCATGACCTGCTCGACCGCTTCGGGGGCGGCCCAGGGTGAGGAGTCGGCCTGGGCCTCGGCCAAGGCAGACTGGCGATCGAGTTCGACGCTCATGGCCGAATTCAGATCGTTCAGCGCCTGGACCAGTTGCGCCTCTTGTTGAACTTCCTGGGCCAGCTGGGCATTGCGCCAGGTCGGGTACACGTCACGAGCCGCGGAATAGCACAACCCGATCATCGGAACGAGGACCAGCACGAGCAGGCGAGTTCGCGTCGGGGCGCTCCGCAGGCGGGTGCGCAGGGGGGAGCTCATCCTTGGGAGTGTCGACAGCTGATGATTCGAGAATGAGGGGTGAAACCACCCAACTTCGTCACGGGAGCGTGAACGCGCTCACCGTTTCCACGTGGGAGGTGTGACCGAACAGGTCGACGACGGTCACCGAGGCAAGGCGATAGCCGGAGGCGACCAGAAGCGCAGCATCGCGACCCAGCGATGCCGGATCGCAGCTGACCAGGATCACGTTGGTGGCACCGGTGGCAACGACGTTCGCCACGCCCCGTTTGTCGAGCCCGTGCCGAGACGGGTCGGCAATGACCGTGGCCATCGGCTGCGGCGACCAATCCTCGAAGGGCGACTCGACGATGGTGGCTGCCGGAAGGTTGACCCGCGCATCGAGGACCGATGACCGGCTGTTCTCGACCGCGGTCAGCGGTCGACCTCGACCGATCAATGCACCGAAGAGCCCGACGCCGCAGAACGCATCGAGCAGTGGGCCGTCGTCGACGCTGATGACGTCGTGCACGGCCTGGACCAGCGCCTCGGCCCCATCAGGCCGGCATTGGAAGAACGAACCGGCCGAAATGCGGAACCGATACCCCCCGACCTCCTCGTGGATGAAGACCGGTCGAGAGGAATCGAGTTGGTCGGAGCGGGCGACACGTACATCGTCGGGCAACGAGATCTCGAGGTCGGCTCCTGGAAGCGGCTCGATCAACACCATCCGCTCGCCGGTGCGGGCACCGACCGAGATCCTGACTTCCTTGGCGCCGATGAATCGCCCATCGGTGAGCAACTCGTCGACGAGCGGATGGCAGACCAGACAGGACCCGGGCACGACCACCTCGTGGGAGGCCGCTCGACGAAGTCCGGCCCGGCCGCCGGAGATGGCTGCCCGGACGGTGGTTCGGTACCCGTCGGGCGGCAGCAGCCCGCCGACGCGAACCTCGACATCGTCGATCTTTCCTCCTCGGCGCAGCGAGTCGACCACGATGCGACGTCGGAGATCCGACTGCGCGGCCGGCGCAACGTGCTGCCAATCGCACCCCCCGCAGCCGTCAGCGACGTGCGGGCACGGCGCCTCGACCCGATCGGCCGATGGGCGCAACACCTCGACGACGGTGGCGTTGGCGAACTGCTTTCGCTGCCGAGTGATCGAGGCTCGAACCAGGTCACCGGGAATGCCGCCGTCGATGAAGACGATCCTTCCTTCAGTGTCGCGAGCAATGCCGGCCCCACCGGTCGCCACCCGGTCGACCTCGAGCTCGATCACCTTTTCCATCGTCCCAGGGTGGCATACCCGACGCGGAGCGGCCACGATGTCTCGCGATGACAGTCGTTCCTTCCGGTCCACCGCCCATCCTGATCGCCCCCTCGGTCCTTCCCGCCGATTTTGCTCGGCTGGGCGACGAGTGCGAAGCCCTGGAGCAAGCCGGTGTCGACCGCATTCAATGGGATGTGATGGACGGCCGGTTCGTCCCCAATCTGACCTTCGGCGCCGACGTGATCGCGTCCTGTCGCTCCGTGGTCTCGGTTCCGTTCGAGGCCCATCTCATGATCGAGGAGCCCGATCACCTGATTCCCAGCTTCATCGACGCCGGATGCGAGATCATCATCGTGCACGTGGAGACCACCACGCACCTCCACCGCACCCTCTCCATGATTCGGGAACTGGGGGCTGCTCCGGCGGTGGCCCTCAATCCGCATACGCCACTCGAGATGATCGGCAATGTGCTCGATCTGCTGGACATGGTGTTGGTGATGACGGTGAACCCGGGGTTCGGGGGACAGGCCTACATCTCCTCGATGGAACCGAAGGTCGACGCGGCGCGACGGTTGCTCGACACCGCCGATCATTGGATCGATCTCGAGGTCGATGGAGGCATCAGCGCCTCGACCGTCGAGGGCGCAGCCTACGCCGGCGCCAACGTGCTCATCTCGGGGTCGGCGATGTTCCGACATCCCGACGGCAGAGGCGCAGCCGTGAGCGAGCTCCGACAGCTGGGAAGAGCAGCCTGGCAGCGTCGCTACGACCGAAACAGCTGACGGCAACCCGATCCGGTTGACACCGGTCCGGGTTGCCGACCGGGTCAGGACAATTCGCCGGCTTTTGCGATCACCTTGTCGAACAGTCCGTATTCCTGGGCTTCCTTGGCGCTGAACCACTTGTCGCGGTCGGAGTCGGCGTTGATCCGTTCAACGGTCTGGCCGGAGTGGAAGGCGATCAGCTCGGCCATCTCGTGCTTGATCTTGATCAGGTTCTCGGCCTGGATGGCGATGTCGCTGGCCTG
>CALACD010000121.1 GCA_937890445.1 uncultured Acidimicrobiia bacterium
GGTGAGCGGGCCGAGCAGGGGGTCGGTCCCGCTGCGCTGCAGCAACTGGGGTCGCCCTGCCCGTCGACCCAGGCTGGGCGATGAAGGTGATCCCCACGGAGTAGGTGGATTCCGGGCTGGGTTGGTTGCCGGCGTGGGGTCTACGGTGACGGGGTGGAAGAGGCCGTACGCGACTCGACGACGTCGCCCGTGCGGCAGTTGCTGGCCGATCGGAACTTTCGGCGTTTCTGGATCGCACAGCTTCTCTACACCGGGGTGAACGGCACGCTCCGGTTCACGTTCGTCTGGCTCGTCGTCACCCTCACCGATTGGCCGTCAGCCGAAGGTCTGGTCGCCATCGCCCTCGGGCTGCCCGCGATGCTGCTGTCGCTACCGGCCGGGGCCTGGTCGGATCGGGTCGACCGCAAGCGACTCTTCATCATCTGGACCGGGGCCACGATCGTGGCCCTCGCCGCCTTCACCGCCGCGATCGCCCTCGGCCGGGTCACGACGGTGTGGGTAGGGGTGGCGGCTCTGATCATCGGCACGGTTTCGACGATCAACCTACCGAACATCCAGGCCATGGTCCCGCTACTCGTGCCGCCCGAGCGGTTGATGAACGCTGCCGCGTTGCAGAACGGTGGTGGCCAGGGCGCCAACTTCGCCGGGTTGGCGATCGGCGGTGTGGCCATCGGGCTGTTCGGCGACGCCGGCGGCTTCGGGCTCCTGACCATCGTCGCCGTCGTCGCCCTCCTGCTCATGCTCGGGGTCGATATCCCGAGCGCGGCCGATGATCACGGCACGGCCGACGACAGCGCCAAGGCGAGCATCGAGGGCGAGGCCGAACCGATGTTGGCCTCGATCATCGCCGGCGCCCGGTTCGGACTCAGCCGTGACCCGCTCCGCACCCTGCTGCTGCTCGCCGCCCTGCTCGGCGGATCGTTCAGCGTCATGCAGGTGTCGATGCCCCGTGTGGTCGACGAGGTCTACGGACGCGGCCCGGCCGCCGCTGGGTTCGTGCTCGGAGCGTTCGGGGTCGGCATGCTGGCCAGCTCAGCGGTGGTGGCCGGCCGTCACTCGATGTGCCACGGCCTCAACGTTGCCCGCTACATCGGCGTCGGTCTCGGCATGGGTCAGTTCCTGCTCAGCCTGGCCCCCAACCTTTGGGTCGCCCTCGCCGTCATGGCCGCCTGGGGCGTCAATGCCGGCGTGGCCATGGCCAGTCACCGCACGCTCATCCAGTCGAACACGCCACCCGCGATGATGGGCCGCGTCATGGGCCTCATGATGCTCGGCTTCGCCGGGGCCTTACCGATCGGGGCGTTGGTGTCGAGCGTGCTCGCCCCTCAACTGGGACCGGTGCTCACGATGCGGTGGGTCGGCCTCGGCGCCATCGCCATCGGCATCGCGCTCACCTGGCGTCGACCCATCACCAGCCTCCGGTAGTCGCCACCAACCGGCGGCGACCGTCGTCGCGACGGCTTTGGTCTGGCACCGAGGCATCTCGTCGGTCAGATGGGGCCTGGAACCCGATCGGAGCGATACCGAAACGGCGGTCTGGTGCCGGTCAGGTCAGGGCGAGGGCCGTGGTGTCGAGGGCTGATCCCATGAGGTCCTCGAAGTTGTGCCGGAAGAAGCGGTCGCGCTGGGTTTCGGTGAGACCGCTCACCTCGTTGTCGAAACGCCGGAGGGGGTTCCGGCCACCTTCGACGTGGGGAAAGTCGGACGAGAACAGGCAGATGTCGGGGCCGGAGTTCTCGATGATCCAGCCGGTCGGCTCGGTTGGGTACGGGGTGACCCGGACCTGGCGGTGGATGTAGTCGGCTGGCCGGAGGGAGAGCTAGAGGCGGGGCTGCCAGTCCCCGGCTGGCTGCAAGGTTGCGACGTCGGGAAGGAGTTCCCGGCCGATGCGGTCGATGGTCTCGCGGAGCTCGGCCACCTCACCCGAGGGGCAGACCAGCTTGGTGACGATCATCGAGTAGCCCTCGGCGGCGAAGTTCTCGAGATCGGAAAGGATCTGTTCGACGGTGCCGGTGCAGATCATGCGCTGCCCGTCGGCCCCGATGGCGTCGGCCTCGCTGGTCAGGTGCAGGGTCGCCGCACCCATCATGGTGAACGTCGCCGGGTCCCGGCCTTGCTCGTCGAGGATGCGGCGGATCTCGCCCTGGTCGGCGCGGTATCGGCTTGGCTCGGCGTAGGGGTCGAGGAACAACGGGTAGAAGCCGTCACAGTGCCGGGCCGCCCGCCGAGCCCCCAGTGGCGAAACGCCGCCGTAGATGATCGGCGGGCCCGGTCGTTGCACGGGCTTTGGGTCCATCGAGATATCCGAGAAGGCGTAGAACTCACCGCTGAAGGAGACCACGTCGTCGCCCCAGCATCGTTTGTAGATCTCGATGCACTCCAACGTTCGGCGGCCCCTCTCCGCCGGATCGAGGCCGAGCGCGGCGAACTCCTCGGCCATCCAACCCTGGCCAACCCCAAGGAGCAGCCGACCGTTGGACAGCACGTCGACGGTGGTGAACTGGCGGGCGTCGTTGAGCGGGCCCCGGTACGGCGCGACCAACACACTCGTTCCGAGCTTGAGGGTGGAGGTGACCGTGGCAACGGCGCCCATCACCACCGCGGCGTCAAGCAGGTCATGGCGCGACTGGTACGACCGTTTGCCGCTGACGTTGGCCACATGGGCGCTGTCGGTATCGATCGGCATGCACACATGGTCGGGAAACCACATCGAATGGAACCCGGCACGCTCGGCGTCGATAGCAACCGCCGCCGGATCGAGGGTGATGGCCGGGGTCGAGGCGGTGCGGTTGTGCTCACCCTCGCGGTAGCCGAGGCAGTGCGTGTTGGCGTAGAGGCCGAGCTGCATCTACGGTTCGCGACCGGGTAGGAAGCGCTGATCGACCCAACCCCGGTCGAATGGGGTGAAGAACGCCACCTCGATCACGGTGGCCGAGATCAGCCACTCACCCTCGATTCGGGCGTAGCGGTCGGCGTAGGTGGCGGCCAGCCAGACAGCCTGTTCGCCATCGCGGTTGGCGTTGGTGCAGGGCTGGAACAACAGCCAATGGCCGGTGGCGCTGTCGCCCTCGATGTCGATGATGGGGTTCATCACCTGATGGCGGGCGATGGTGACCCGAGCCGAAGCCCCGGCGAAGTGGCGGTGGATGGCGTCGCGGCCCTGGGCGACGCCGAAGGTGTTGCCCCCGTCCCACAGGGCATCCTCGGTGAACAGCGAAGCCAGTCGATCAGGGTCGTAGCCGTCGTCGCAGGCCGCGCAATAGCGCGCCTTCAGCTGCTTGATCGTCTCGATGTCCTCCAACCGACGGATCCGGGCCTCGAGATCGCTCATGGACGCCGATGGTAGGTGCCGGCCATCCTCGGGCGCCATCCTGCACCCGACCCGGCGTCGCCCATCTTGGCCGCCCGGGCCACGCTGACTACGGTTCGGGCGTGGGTCCTCTCGACGGTGTCCGTGTGCTCGATCTGACCAGGGTGGTGGCTGGACCGCTCGCCACCCGGATCCTGGCGGATCAGGGGGCCGAGGTCATCAAGGTCGAGCCACCCGAGGGTGACATGAGCCGAACCTTCCCCCCGATCGGCGAGGCTCACATGACCCCCTATTTCGCCCAGCAGAACGCCGGCAAGCGGTTCTGCTCGGTCGATCTCGCCGCACCGGGAGCCACCGATCTCCTGCTCGAACTCCTCGCCACCTGCGACGTGCTGGTCGAGAACTACCGGCCCGGAGTCATGGCCAAGTTCGGCCTGGGGCCAACGGAGATGTGCGAGCGGTTCCCCGCCCTGGTGTATTGCTCGATCACCGGGTTCGGCCAGGACG